>JACQPN010000019.1 GCA_016207515.1 Euryarchaeota archaeon
GTACAGGCAACATCTCGTTGCAACGATAAATCAGGAAAGGTGAACAGAAATGCTAAATAATCAAACACGAGAGTTGTCCAAACCACAGGGGTGCGCACCACTGTCGCGATTGATAATCCAACCATTCGTGACGCCGTGGGATCGCCCGGCGATCGTCCGCTGGTCCCGGATTGGATTCGTGACGTGACGTACCAGGAGATAGGGTACCGAGGGGTTTCCGAGTACGATCACGTGGAGGGCCCCCCATGGATTTCCACCGGTGATTCCGACGACAACACGAACATGTCGTTCCTTGGCGTCTGCAACGAT
This sequence comes from Euryarchaeota archaeon, assembly GCA_016207515.1. Lineage (NCBI taxonomy): Archaea > Methanobacteriati > Methanobacteriota > Methanobacteriota archaeon. The sequence goes on from JACQPN010000019.1 coordinate 310, forward strand.
CCATCGATGCCGGGCGTTTCCACCAAGATCGTTACAGACCCTGCCTTCGCCACATTTTACGACGAGACCCCGCAAATCCTTTTTTGGACGTCGGTTCCCGGAGTTGGGTTCCACGCCAATGACGCACCCCAATTCGAATCGCACGGTCGCGCCCTCGAGGAAACGGCAACGATTCTTGATGTGTCTCCCCCGAGGGGGTTAAGGCCTGAGCAACCCGCTCCGTTGCAGGACTCCGACACGAGACGCCCTACTGGCGGACCAATAGTGCTCGGGGATTCCGTGATTCAAACACGACTCGGGCAAAGCGTGATTCCCGCGTCTAGAATTGGGGAAACTCCGACTGTATCTGTCCAAGCCATTGCGGCGTCCATCCTGGTTCCGCTTATCCTGGCCCTCTACCGTCGTCTTCACGAGCGCAAGGTCCTTGACAATCCGATTCGTCAGCAGATGCTTGCGCTCATAAAGAAGAGTCCTGGCATCTCCGTTTCCGATACGGCTCGCCTGTTGGGCATCGATTTCAAGACCGCTCTTCATCACTCTCGCGTCCTTGCGGATTATCGTCACATTGAGTTGGCGAGGAAGGGTCGTTTCCTTCGCTTGTTCGAGAACCACAACTCCTTCGGTGTCAACGAGAAGGGCTACATCCTCGCGTTCGACTCGGACGTCCGCCGCAAGATTGCCAAGCTCGTCCTCCTCGAGCCCGGGATAACGCAGGCCGAGATGAGGGGCCGCCTTGAGTTCGCGAAGAGTACCGTGAACTTCCATGTCTCTCGCCTCGCATCGAGCGGGATTGTCCAGGCGCATCCCGAACGGCCGACGGGCTACGTGGTCGCGTCCGAGATCCGTAACAAGGTCATCGACGCGCTTGTAACGGCCGCCGAGGCGCCCCGCGTCCCAGCCAACGGGGGTTCGATGGGTCTCTCCTGAAGCCGGTCGACGTCTTTCGTTTCCCCAGACGGCAGGTTCTTTTGACCTCCCGTTCTTCGGGGCGCGTTGCTACGGAACTCCTTCATTTTCCTCCCGGGCGTCGGGGCGAAGACCGAGCGGCGACTCTGGGGCTCAGGTATCTCCGATTGGGCGAAGTACCTCTCGAAGATGCCGGCGATGCGCCTTCCCGCGTGGCAGGAGGAGACGCATCGGGAACTCCTGGAGACCGCCTCGGCGCAACTAGTCGCAGGAAACCCGAGGCTATTCGCCCTTTGGCTCCCGAACGGCGAACACTGGCGGGCTCTCAAGGAATTCGGACAAGATGCAGCGTTCCTTGACATCGAGACCACGGGGATGGGGAAGGACGCGGATATCACCGTGATCGGCATCCACTCGCGCAGGGGCACGACGCAGTTCGTCCGCGGCAGGGACCTCACGCGCCGCGCCGTGAGCGCGGACCTTGCCCGTTACAAGATGTTCGTCACGTTCAACGGGAGCCAATTCGACATACCGGCGATGAGGACGGTGGGGATCCGGTTCCCGAAGGTCCCGCATGCGGACCTGCGCTTCGGGTTGGCAAGACTGGGTCTACGGGGCGGACTGAAACGCATCGAAGACCAAGTGGGGATGGGCCGCGAGGGAGACGTCAAAGGACTCACGGGCTACGACGCGGTCAAGATGTGGCAGAAATGGGAGCGTAACGGCGACTCGCGAGCCCTCGAACTCCTCCTCGAGTACAACCGGGCGGATATCGAGAACCTTCCAAAGCTTGCGAAGATCGCATACGACGGGCTCAAACAATTGGCGCTCACCGGGCTGGAGTGAGCGACGAACCGGCGCCGTCTAGAACCCGGCGAGGTGGCTTTCCAGATTCAAGCCGGGGGGCTACTTGGAAGCGCGCGACCGGAGTCGATCTCAACGCGGCAAAGCGTCTTCACCTTGATCGAGTGCCTCGACTCCACGATGCGCCTCCCATCGCCTTTCTCGAAGACGACGACCACGTCGACCAATCCGACGCCAAGACCGCGCAATGCGTCGATAAGGGTACCAAGGGTGCCGCCGGTCGATACCACGTCGTCGATCACCGTGACGCGCATGCCGCGTGCGAGCCCGTTGATGAAAAGCTCCGTCTTGGAATAGCCGGTCGTCTGTGCGATTCTTGCCTCGCCGGGAAGTCTGTACGCCCTCTTGCGGACGATGTTGAGCGGCACGCCCGTGCGCTCCGACACCGCCACCGCGACGGGGATCCCCATCGCCTCGACGGTGACCAAAGCGTCGGCCCGGAAGTCGCCGATCTTCATGAGTTCCGAGGCCACCTCGTCTAGAAGAGCGGGTTCGATCGCTGGAATCCCGTCGGTCAAAGGGTGCACGAAATAATCGTAGGTGCCGAACTTCACGACCGTGGAGCGGCGGACGGATTCGTCGAGGAGGCGCCCCATCAGACGCTCCCCTCGCCATGTTTGGATGCGCTCGAACGAAGCCACTGCGCGATGACGCGGGCCCCGCCGGAAAGTCCCGCTGGCCCGTCCAAACCATGATCGCCCACGGGATTCGCGACCCCTACGACCGAGCCGGCGGGCACCCGCGCGGCACGAGCCGACCAGAACAAGGTGCCCGTTTCCATGTCGAGCGCGTCAACGGACCCGCTTTTCAACATTGAATCGTATGCGACGGCGATAGGGCCCGGTGGAGGGTCGTGGAAAAAGGACGCTCCCATGACCACACCGGTCCTGCCTTTCGTCCCGCTAGCGCGTAGCGCCCGCTGCAGTTCACCGAGAAGCCCGGAATCGGCGTGGGTCCGCACGATCCCCTGACCGGCCCCGACGCTCGCCACACCGTCATGGAAGGCGACGCCTTCTCGGGCGATCACCACGTCGCCGGGCAGGAGGTCCTTCGCGAGGCTGCCGCACGTCGCGTAACGGACGACGCGCTCGAGTCCGTGCCCTTTCACGTCGGCGAGCGCCAGTTCGACGTTCGGCGCCCCGACGCCTGCGACGCAAAGAAGCGCTGGACCGGGAGTCAGGCGATGCCAAAGGAAGCCGCGGTACCCACCAAGCAGTTCGTGGTGCAAGCCGGCGTTCTTGACGGCGGTCAAGACCTCGGATTCGTCCTCGCCGTTCGAGAGGATAAGGGTGCCGTCTGCGGCCCGGAGCCATTCCTCGCGAAAACCCGTAAGCCTCGAAGCGACCACGCGTCCCGGAGAGGGGAATGGCTTCAAGAAACTAGCTGCCAACGGGACAGAGCTAGGCATAGAAGGCCCCCGAACTCGCAAGACTCGCCCCCTACTCCCCCGGTCCTCGGGAAGAACGCAGATGGGCCCAGGGGAGGCCCGCGGACTCGAACGTCTCGCCCGCTACTCCCCTGGTCCCTGGGAAAATCACAGATGGGCCCAGGGGAGGGTGGGAAAAACCCTCCCCTAGGACGTCATCGTCAGGGGGTCTGCCTCCTTTGCGCGACCCTGTTCAATGTGAAGAAGGAAAGGCGGACTTTCCTTCGCGTGTGACGTGAAGAAGGGAGAAGGCAATCTCCCCTCTATCGATGGTGAAGAAGGGAAGGCGTTCCTCCCTTCGTGATCCTTAGCCGGCCATCCAGCAGGATGGCCGGCGCTGGGCCTCCTTATCTTGCGTAATAGTTCGGCGGCTGAACGCCCAGGAACATGTCCACGTCGACCTTGTCGTGGTTGTGCGGGAATAGGTGCTCCTCGTAGGGACTGTACTGATTATGGCTGTTCCCGTTCTCGACGGCGCCGGGACTGCCGCTATGCGTTTCGCAGCCGTCGCAGGTCGTGAGGAACTTTCCGAGGTCCACCACATCGACGAAATTGTAGTCCTTGTTGATCGTCGGGTCCCGCGTCATGGGCCCGATCTCGACGACGTAGGTGTAGTACCTCTTCACCTGGAGGTCGAGCCCCAGGAGAAGGACCTGCGGGTCGAGGACACCGTTGGCCCTCACGCTGGCCTGAGAGTAAGTGTACTCGACGACATGCCACGGTATCCCGTTCGGGTCCGAGAAGTCGAAGTACAGGCCGGTCCTGTTCAACGTGGGGTTCCCGCGAGGATCGGGCGTAAGGTGCTCCGTCGCGTAGACGAACCTTTTGCTTCCGAGGCAATTGGCCGTCGGCGCCAGGCGGAACAGTTCCTGGTCGTTGAACCAGAGTATGTTCGCCGTCACACGGCAGGTCACGGACCCGGCTACGGCCCCGAGGCTTATCGTCGGGGTCTCGTCGATCACTATGTCCACGTAGGACGTATGCCCTTCCACCGCCGATTTCGAGGCGATGGGATTAGCCGAGGCTATCGGAACGACGATAGCCCCAGCTACCAGTAACACCAACCATTTTCCCATTGGATTATCCTCCCATCTGTGGCGGCAGAATCCGAGCGCATCCGCGCGCCGGATCAAGACCCTCTGGGGGTCCGGTCACCGGGTTACGAATTCGTCTCTTTCTGCCGTCCCATCTCGGGGGCTCCAACCACGGCTTCAAGCCGCTTCACGGTTGTCACCCACCGGAGTTACAAACACGCTTTCCATCTTAACGTGTTGTATGTCACCGTAGTGAGTGACAGACGATAATACTTTGCTGATAGAGTCTCGCGAAATATTAGAGAAAGAATAGGTTTTCGCGAATTTAGAGAAGGAGGCACCGGGCCCTCTTCGGGCCCGGGCGTGTGATCTTCACCTGCTGTTTCGCGTCTCGGGGGCGGCCCCGCGCCGCGCGGCCTTCATCGCCGGCGCGGGCGCACCCGTCATCAATGCTTTTCCCGCAGCCTCGTTGGTCCCATCCATGGCGAATGCGACACTCACATGGAACGGCACTCGCCCGAGGCGCGGTTGTTCCCTGTTCGGTTTCATGAACAGGAGCGATTCTCCTGTCGGCGGCACGGGGTCCCCGGGCTCGCGCGGCACGTGGAACACCATCGTGTAATCACGTATGTCGAATTTCTTCATTGCATCCCTCTCCGACGACGCGAGATCCGCATCGCAACTAGATATGGCGCGGGTCGGTATCTAAAGAATCGTGATTGACCAGGGTGAAAATCTGCACAGTGTATTCTCACACGAAAGAATCGGTCCATCGCCCACAAGAATCGTCATCTTTCCATGACCAGTCCTTGACGCGCGTGTTGGTCACTCTAAGGAGGAAACCTATTGTCCATGCGTACGTTTTAAATCTAACAAGCGTTGCATTTCTTCCGAGCAGTAACATGCCGGTGACTTAGTCTCGCAAATCGAAAATCCGAGTGGAACCACGACCGCGTCCACGTCGGATCATGGGTAGAGAATAGACTCACGCGAGGAAAACCGTCGCTCAAAGTGACGTTTCAGCCGTGGTTGACGTTTGTATGCAGCGGGCCAGTTGCACCGTCACTCTTCTGCGTCGCAGAACCCGAACCATGGTCGTGACGCACGTCGCCTCCGTGCGCGTGGGCCGCCCGTTGGCGCGCGGTGCCCGACCGGGCGACGGACGTCGTTCTTGTGGCGGCCTCTTTGCGAAGGCGATCTCGCCGTTTTTCATCTGTTGGAAGTGCGATCCATGAGGTCGCCACGTTTAAATAAGGACATCCGCCTTCCCGCGCGAGGCGTTCAACGTTGCAGCTCCAAGATATGATCATGCACCCGCAGAAGGCGATGGCGCGGTTCGATCCGTTAAGGAAGGAGCTCACGGACGGACAGAAGCGGGACCTCATGCACACGTTCGGGGACCGCGTCTCCCTCGACTGGAACGAACGGCTCATCTATTCCCATGACGGGGGTGCCCTACCTGCGCCGCTACGGATCATGTTGAAGACGCGCGCCGCGGCCGTCATCCGTGCGCGCGATTCCTCCGACCTGTACCACGCCCTGCGCTTCGCCAAGACGCATCTTCTCCCCGTGACACCCCGCGGGGCTGGCACCTCATGGAACGGGGCCTCGCACCCCGCCGAGGACGGTTTGGTCGTGGACATGCGCGGCTTCAACCGGGTCCTCGCCATCGACGAGACCGCGCTGACTTGCACGGTCGAGCCTGGGATCAACTTCCTTACCCTCGAGAAGACGCTCAATGCGAAGGGATTGTCGCTACGCACCCATCCGACCACCGCCCCGGGTTCGACGGTCGGGGGCCGCGTCGCGTTGGGCGGTGGCGGCTACGGGAGCCTCGAATTCGGGTCGTTCGGCGACCAGGTCGTCGAGGCCGACATGGTGCGCCCGGACGGAAAACAGGTGACCCTCAAGGGAAGCGACCTCGACCTCGTGGTGGACGCCGAAGGCACGACCGGGTTCATCACGCGTCTCACCCTGCGGGTGAAGAGGATGGAGGCGGTCGAGCCTCTCCTCATCACCTTCAAGGACCCCGAGAAGGCGTGCAAGGCGTTCGAGGCCCTCTCCCGGCTTCCGCTCTGGAATCTCCACATGTCGACGCGCGAGTTCTCCGTGATGAGAAACGACGCCCAAGGGACGAAACTCCTTCCCGGCGACGCGGAAGCGATCCTCCTCGCGGCGCCGAAGGAGAGATTGGCTGCGCTCCAGTCGCGCCTCGATGACGTCGTGAAGGCGTTCGGTGGAGAGGTCGCGAAAGGGGACCTCGCCAAGAGGGAATGGGACAACAGGTTCAACCAGATCTCCGTGAAGCGGATGGGCCCGAGCCTCGTGACTGCGGAGGTCGTGGTGCCGGCGGATCGGCTGTTCGAGGCCCTGGAGGCCGCGCGCAAGGCGGCAAAGCTCGAGGAGTTCGGTATCTGGTGCCTCGCGGTGGGTCCGCGCGAAGTGCTCCTTGTCTGCCAAGGCCTCGCGGACGAGCGTCGACCGGATTACGTCCTGACGCACGCGAATTCCGTCGCCATCGTCGATTCGGTGAAGAGGTTCGGTGGCCGGGTCGCATCCGCTGGCCTGCTTTTCCCGGGTGAATCGAAGAGAGCGTACGGATGGGAGCGGATGAACCGCTGGCGCGACTTCCGGCGAAAGTATGACCCGAAGGACCTCATGAACCCGGGGAAGATCTTCCCGGCACACCTCTCCCTTGCCCCGCCCATGGACCTTGCATCCTTCATGAAGATGAACAAGCCTTTGATGATGCCCCTTCGCGGCCAATTCCCCTACAAGGGCGCCGCGAAGGAGGATTCCGCCTCGCTTGCCATCTGGAGGGCCTCGGGCGCCGTCAACGCATCACGCGGACTCTCGAAGCTCGCCCATGACGTCACCACCTGCTCGTCGTGCGGCTGGTGTTCGAACGTCTGCCCCGTCGGCGAAGTCGACCAATGGGAATCCGCCCTCCCACGGGGCCGCGTGAACCTGGCGTCGTACGTGCTCACGGGAACCGGCAAGGTCATCAAACGGAGCCTGCCGACGCTTCACGAGTGCACAGCGTGCCGTCGATGCGAGGAGGTCTGCCCGTCGAAGATCCCGCTCGTATCCGTTTTCGAGGGACTGAGGTCGACCTTCGTGGAACGGGGGGCCGGCTCGAACACCGCCTTCGCGGCGATGGCCGGATCCGTGAAAAAAGAACACAATCCCATCGGAAGGCCCCACAAGGACCGGAATACGTGGGCGACGGGCCTCGCCTTCGTCCCGACGGCGACCACGCTCCTCTACGCCGGATGCACCGCGTCATATTCGAAACCGAACACGGCGAAGAACGCCGCCGCCATCGCCAAGGCCGCCGGCATCCAACTCGCCCACCTAGGTGCCGATGAATGGTGCTGCGGAGACACACTGCTTCGGACGGGCCACGAGACCGAGGCCCGCGAGACGATCCTACATAACGTGAAGGCGGTGGCGGCGAAGAACCACGGCCAGATCCTTTCGGTGAGCCCTGACTGCCACCGGACGATAAGTAAGGAATGGAAGGAGGCTGCGGCCGCGGAAGGGTTGGAGTGGGAGGTCGAGGCGAAGTCGATCGTCACCGCGATGAGAGAATGGGTCGATTCGGGAAAGATCAAGTTGACGGCCCCGTTCCCGAAGAAGGTCGTCTGGTATCCTGGGTGCGGCCACCGACTGGCGATCGGGCCGTCGGGTAGTGCGTTACTCAAGAAAGTCCCCTCCCTCGAACTCATGGAAGCCCCGGATTTCGTCTCCTGCGGTGCTGGCGCCGGTATGCGGCAGGGTTACAAGGACAAGGCCCAAAGGATGGCCACGAACCGGCTCAATGAACTCAAGGCCATGGGAGTCCAGACGGTCGTCACGACCTGCGGGACCTGCATCCTCAACCTCGAGGAGGCGAACACCGTTGGAAAGATCGGGTTGGAGATCCTCGACATCGTGGACGTCGTCGCCGTGTCCGCGGGCCTCATGACCCCGCCCGCCCCGCCGTCTCAACCTGCGCCGGCAAAGCCCCAGGCGACGGCGCCCGGTGCGGGTGCTGCGACGCCGGCGGCGCCTCCGGAAAGGCCCGCGCCTCCCGTCCCCGCGAACTAAGCACCTGCAGACGATACTTCGAAAACAAAGGGGTCGTGGCCGCCGCTTCATGCGCACTTACGGGCGTTCGCCAGGCGTGATCGCCCTACTCCGTCTTCTTTCGCCTTTCCTCGATCACGGAGACCATCTCGTCGGCGGAATCCATCTTCTCCATTTCTGTCTCGCCGACGAGCGCGGTCCCCTCGACGGACGTCTTCGTGCGCATCTCGCGCACGACGAATACCGCGTGTTTGCCCGTGAGGCCGGCGATGTCGGCAAGCGCCCGGGCGCGGGCCTTGAAGTCCGCTTCCCCCTCGGATACGCCGGTGAAGATGAGGGTCTTCCTTGCGGCGCTCACGGCCGAGAACGGGCTCCGCTGCGTCTCGGCGACGTCGTAACCGAGTCTACGGAATTCCAAGAGGGCGTCTCGTAGCAGTCCTTCCTGGAGGTTCTCCAACCGTGATGGGTGCGAGACCTTGGCGGGATCGAAGGCGAACGGGTCGAGGGGCCGGCTGATCGGGGCTTCGAGGAACTCCTCCATCCTCAATACGACGTCGACCATCGCGTTCATCCCCTCCTCGTACATGGCGATGGCCCGACGGGACACGCCTGCTACTTCAGCCAGTTGGCCGAGGGAGATCGCGCGTTCCTCGCGTAGCCGCCGCAGCGTCGCCCCGTCCACGTGGACGTAGAAACCGCCCGGCCCGGCAAAGACAAGCGGCGGCGTTTCGCCCACGAGGAAATCCTCCAGCGTCTCCAGGCTCGTGATGGTGACACCATGGCGCACGTAGAGCGCTCCCTGTTCGAGATCCCCCGCGGACGAGCGCTCGCCCACAAGGAGCGGTGTCCCTCCGATGAACTTCGCGATGACGCGTAGTTCCGAGGCGACGTTTTCGGAAATGGAGTCCACGTTCGTGAGGACCTTCACGACGAGCATCTCCTCGCCGCGCCTTGCGATGACGTCGAAACTTAACGGTCGGACATCGCATTTCTCGGATAGTGAGAAGCCTGCGGTGGCAAGGACACGGCGCGTCTCCTCCAGTATCTGCGCTCTCATCGAACTGCCAAAAAGGATGCGTCCTTCTATATCAACTTTCCTTGAATTCTATGGTGGACTGCGCGTCGGCCGTCGCCCGCGGCGCCCGTCGCTTGGGCAAAGTCCGAAGCGCGAGCCCTTCCTATGACGCACCAGTAACCGAAACGGCATAACGGGGCTCCCCGTACTGTCGCACATTGAGTCCGACCCCAGACAAGGGCGCGCCCGGCCATCGAGGCGCCCCCCCGCGCCTTGACGATCGTCCCCTGTTCTGCCGCGAATGCCGTTACTGGTACGGCGCCGAGGACGACGAGTACGGCCCCTGCCAGATAAAGCACGGCCGGGCGGCGAACGATTTCCTCACGCACGGGGGCCATTCATGTGACGAAGGCATGACCAAGGGGAAGGACAAGCTTTGACGCCCGCGACGCTGACTTTCAGGATGATGGAACGCGACGACGTGCGCTCCGTCTCGGCTCTTCTCAACGAGGCCGGCTGGGCCTTCCTTCCACATGAGATAAGCAGGCTTTTCGAATTGAGCCCAAGCCTATCCGTGGTCGCCGAGCGCGATGCCGGCCTCCTAGGGGTCGCCATGGGGACGCTTCATGGCGAGCTCGGTTGGCTCGGGAACGTCGCCGTCAAGGCTTCGGAACGAGGCGGCGGCATCGGGCGGCGACTGGTGGAGGCGACGATCGCCGAATTGGAAGGCGCCGGGGCCAAGGCCGTGCGCCTCGCCTCGACCGCCGTCGCCGTGAAGATGTACGAGAGGCTTGGTTTCGTACAAGAGGGCCACGTGCTTGCCCTCGCGGGAGAAATCGACGGCCGGGCGGCGCCCGCCTCGATGCGCCTTACGCCGGCCCACCTCGAATCCGTGATCATGATGGATCGGACGGTCTTCGGCGCGGACCGGTCGCGAACGCTACGCCGACTCCTCTCCGAGTTCAAGGACAACGCGGCCGCCACCGGGAACCCGGTCACCGGTTATGCGCTCCTGCACGACGGCGTGTTGGGCCCGCTTGTGGTCGGAAGCGGCGAGACGCGCGACGCTGAAGCCCTCGTGCGCTCGGCAACAGCCGGGTACGCGGGAACTGTGGAGGTCGCCGTCCCGGGGGCCAACGCGAAGGCGGTGGCGCTTTTCGGCCGCATGGGGTTCAAGGAGGCCGTTCGAACGACACTCATGTCCCGTGGCCGCGCCCCGGCGATGACGTTGTCATCCATCTACAGTCTCGGGGGGCTTGAGAAAGGTTGACGCTGCGGCTCTACAACACGCTCTCGAGAAGCGTTGAAGCATTCAAGCCGCGTCACCCGGAGTTCGTCTCGATGTACGTGTGCGGGCCCACCGTCTACGACCACGCGCACATCGGGCACGCGCGCTCGTACGTCTTCTACGACGCGCTCAAGCGATACCTTGTCCACTCCGGTTACCGGATCCGCCACGTCCAGAACTTCACGGACATTTCCGACCGCCTTCCACTCGTCGCAAGAAAACGCGGGAGTTCGGTGGTGGAGACGGCGGAGCATTACCTTCGCTCCTTCAAGGAGGACATGGCGCGGCTTCGGACACTCCCTCCCGACGTCGAGCCGCGGGCGACCGAGCACATCGGCGACATCATCGAACTCGCCAAGTCGCTCATCGCAAGCGGCCAAGCATACTGCAACGATGCTGGCTGCTTCTTCGACGCGGCCCACTCACCGTGCTTTGGCGACCTTGCCGGCCGTCTCCCGCCGATGAAGCCTCCGGTGGACGGCAGGAAGGACCAACGGGACTTTGCGATCTGGCGGTTCACGGAGGATGCCGGCGCCACGTGGGATTCCCCGTGGGGCCGAGGGCGCCCCGGTTGGCACATCGAATGCCCGGCGATGGCGATCCGCCACCTAAGTGGACGGGTCGACCTCCACGGTGGAGGACTCGACCTCATCTACCCGCATCACGAGGCGGGACGAGCCGCGGTGTGCGCGGCGACGAGCAAGCCCTTCTGCGATTTCTACGTCCATAATGGCTTCGTGACGATGGGCGATACGAAGATGTCGAAGTCCGTCGGCAACTACGTGACGGTCCGCGATCTCCTCGGCATCACGGATCCCGGGACGTTGCGGTATTTCCTCCTCTCCAAGAAGTACAGGGACGCGCTCGAATACTCGGCGGAGGCGTTGAAGGCGGCCCAGGCCCGGTTATGGGAGTTGAGGTCCGCGTTCGCGGTGCTTCGGACGGTCCGTGGTTCGGACGGGTTTCCAACGGAGTCCACGGGTCAAAGGCCCGACGTCGCCGCCGCGCGCTCCTCCTTTATCGCGGCCCTTGACGACGACTTCGACACGCCGAAAGCGCTCTCGCTCATGCACGCCTTGGCCGGCGAAGTCGCGGCCGCCGTCGGAGCGGGGACTTTGGGCGAGGACGATGCGCGCGCGGCGGTGGAATTCTATCGCGAGGCCGACTCGATCCTAGTGGTGCTTGAAGCGGGGCAGGGGTAAGCGGGGTGCGGGTCCCTGCTCGAGGCCAGCGCGTCCCTTCCTATTTAAGAGCCAGTAATGATGCAGCGCCTTGCGGCCGAGGCACAAACCCTTTATATGGATTGTCCAATGCGAACCGCGCCCCTTCCTTGAAAGTACTAACTCTTCAAAGAGAGGAACCATCTAACGATCACCCTAACAAGAATAGGAAGGAACGTGGAACGATGCAAAAAAACAAGTTTTCCTGGATGGTCGGAGGTCCGCAAGGATCAGGGATCGATTCATCCGCAAGGATGTTCGCACTCTCATGCGCGCGCGGCGGCCTGTACGTGTACGGACGCCGTGAGTACTGCAGTAACATCAAGGGCGAACACTCCTACTTCCAGCTGAGGATCGAGGACAGACTCGTCCGGTCCCCCATAAACGATGTCCACCTCCTCGCATCGTACGACAACGAGACCATCGCCCGCCACCTCTACTCGGGCGAGGTCGTCCCAGGCTCCGCCGTGATCTACGATTCCGCCCTGGTCAAACAGAAGATCGAGGACATCGGAACGCTCGACCATCGGCTCCAAGAGGAGATGACGGCCTACCTCAAGAAGAAAGGAAAAGGCGACACCGTCGCGGACATGCTTGAGGACGCCAAGGAGAAGGGCATCCGGCTCGTGCCGCTTCCCTACGGGGACATCATCGCGGAGCTTGGCAAGGAACTGAACATCGTCGAGCTCTCGAAACTCACCATCATGAAAAACACCATCTGCGTCGGGGCGTCGCTCGGCGCCGTGGGCTACGACTTCACGATCCTTGAAGAAGTCATCCGGGACCAGTTCAAGGGCAAGGCCGGGATAGCCGACAACAACATCCTCGCGGCGAAGAAGGGCTACGACCGCGCCCACTCGCTCCTTGGAGGTTTCCCGCACAAGTTGGAGAAGGTCTCGACAGCGCCATCCGACAAGCGCATGTACCTCCAAGGGTCGCAGGCCGTGGGCATGGGGAAGATCCTCGCCGGGTGCAAGTTCCAGACCTACTACCCGATCACGCCGGCGACAGACGAGAGCGAGTTCCTCGAACAGAACCCGCAGTACGGGACCGTCGTGGTCCAAACGGAAGACGAGATCGCCGCCGTGACGATGGCCGTCGGCTCTGCGCTGACCGGCGTGCGTTCATCGACCTCGACCTCCGGACCCGGCTTCGGGCTTATGGCCGAAGGGTTGGGCTGGGCCGGCATCAACGAGGTGCCGGTCGTGGTCATCAACTATCAACGTGCGGGCCCCTCGACGGGACTCCCGACGCGCCACGAGCAAGGCGACCTGAAGTTCGCCCTCTACGTGGGCCACGGTGACTATCCGAGGATCGTCCTTGCCCCCGGTGATCTTGAACAGTGCTTCTTCGACACGGTGGACGCGTTCAATTACGCAGAGACCTACCAGACCCCGGTGATCCTCCTTTGCGACAAGAATCTCGCGAACAACAGCCAGGTCGTACCGATGTTCGACGCGTCGAAGGCCGTGATCAACCGCGGTAAGCTCCTCACCGAGGCCGAAACCGAAGCGAAGAGCGAAGACGGCCTCTTCAACCGCTACAACTACTCGGCCGACGGGATATCGAACCGCCCGGTCCTCGGCATGAAGGGCGGCATACACTGGGCCACCGGCGACGAGCACACGGAACGCGGCCACATCACGGAAGACCCGGTCATCCGCAACAACATGATGGAGAAGCGCGCCAAGAAGATGGAGACGATGTTGAAGGACATCCCCGACGACAAGAAGGCGGTCCTCTACGGCGACAAGCACGCCGACGTGACCATCGTCTCGTGGGGGTCGACCAAGGGCACCGTCCTCGACGCGATCGACAGGTTGAAGGCCGAGGGGCTGAAGGTGAACCTCCTCCAGATCCGGCTCATGTCGCCGTTTCCGGTGGATGTCGTGACCAGGCTCCTCGCTTCGGCGAAGATCAAGGTCGGATTGGAGATGAACTTCTCGGGCCAGATGTGCCGCCTCGTGCGTCAGGAGACCGGTGTCGCGATGGACCATCAGGTCATCAAGTACAACGGCAGGCCCATGACGGAAGACGAAGTGGTCGGTGCCGTCAAACAGATCCTCAACAAGAAGACCCCCAAGGTGGTGCTTACCCATGGCGTCTAACCTCAAACTGTTTCGCGAAGAAGAAGTCCACAACGACTGGTGCCCGGGCTGCGGCGATTTCGGTATCCTTAGCGCCATCCAGATGGCACTCGCGGACCTCGCGATCCCGCCCCACCGCGTGACTATGTTCTCCGGGATAGGCTGCTCCGGGAAGACGCCGCATTACATCCGCACGTACGGTGTCCACACGCTCCATGGACGCGTCGTTCCGTTCGCGACCGGTGCGAAGCTTTCGAACCCCGAGTTGGAGATAATCGCGGTCGGAGGCGACGGCGACGGCTACGGGATCGGCGCGGGGCACTTCCTCGGCGCCGGACGCCGGAACACGGACATGGCCTACATCGTCTACAACAACGGCGTCTACGGCCTTACGAAGGGCCAAGCGTCGCCCACGTTGAAAGGGGGGCTAAAGACGAAATCCCTTCCGCAGGAGAACATCAACGAGGGGATCAATCCCCTGGCCGTCGCGCTTTCCGCCGGCTACACTTGGATCGGCCGCGCCTACGCGTTCGACGCCAAGCACCTCAAGGAAATGATCAAGATGGCCGTGCAGCACAAGGGCGCGGCCCTTCTCGACGTGCTGCAACCCTGTCCCACGTACAACAACATCCACAGCAAGGACTGGTTCGCAGGCGAAGACCTGGGAACGAACAACCCGCGCATCTACAAGCTCGAAGCGACGGGCTACAACGGCGTCGTCGACAACCACCAGGACGATTCGGAGATCGCGGCGAAGAAAGGAGCGGCGTTCATCAAGATGCAAGAATGGGGCGACAAGATCCCCATCGGCGTCTTCTACCAGGAGAACAGGATAACGTTCGAAGAGAAGCTCAGAAAAAGGCTCCCGAGCTACGCAGCGGCGCCGCTGTCGAAGGCGGTCCTTAACCAGGGCACGAAGCCGACGGCGGATGTGCAGCCGTTGTTGGAACAGTTGAGGGTGCTGTAGGGGCGGCAAGATCCCGGATCGGCAAATAGCCGGCGATCGCAGGGCCCTTCCTCTGCTTTCCCAAAAATTACTTGGCCTCAGGGACCCAATCCCTGGTCATGGGGCCGGAGGAGAGTCCAGATGGCGCGTCCGACCTGGGAGGGGCCCAACCGCATCGCCGCCTCGCGCTTGGTCTCATGCTGTTGTCGTTTCCCTCCTTCATAGTCGGAAACGCATTCGTGCTGTTCGCATGGCTCTTCGCGGCCGTGCCCTTTGCTCTCCTTGCAAGGAATCGGACGACCAGACGTGCCGCCGTGAGCGCCTTCGTCGTCCTCGTCATTTGCGTCGTCGCGGCGCTCATGCTTGCGGGCGGCATACGCGGCGTCCCACGGATCACGCCCTCTCCCGAAGTCCAGAGATGGGCGGGGGCCTTGGGTCTGTTCGGCATGTGGTACGCGGTTTCCGTGTTCGTGGCCATCGCGCCGTTGAACGCGCCGCGCTTCCTCCAGAAAGCTGGCTGCGTGTTGAGCCTTGGAGGATTTGTCGTCGGATCGTTTTGGTTACTGCTCGGGCAACCGGCGATTCCCGATTTCTCACCGGGGTTCGTGCTCAGCCTCGCTTTTCTGTCGAGTCTCATTGGAAGCGCGTTGGTCTTTTTATCCCTCATCTCGGAACTAGTCGGTTTCCCTGCGCCTCGATCTCCCGCGCCTCCCGCTGCACAATAGCCGACGCCCACGGTGAGCCATGGGTTGCGTCGCACCAAAACTACTTGGGCTACCGCGCCCCATCCTTTCTCTATGGGGTCGGAGGAGAGCGGCACCATGAAAAAGCCGGTCCAAGGACTTTGGCCGCTCCGTCGCATCACGCTTCTTCTCCTAGTCCTCGCATTCCCCACGTTCATCTTCGGGACGGGTTTCGTCCTCATCGCGTGGATCATCGCGGCAGTTGGGTTCGCGATGCTCCTGCGCGACGCCGCCACTCGGCGAGCGGCCGCCGGCGCACTGATACTTCTGTCAGTGTGCGTTCTCGCAGCGTTGCTGCTCGACGGCGGAATACGCGGCGTCCCGCGCATCAACCCATCGCCCGAGGTCCAACGCGTGGCTGGTGCGATGGGCGTCTTCGCGACGTGGTATGCGACCGCTGTATTCGCACTCCTTTCGCCGCTGACGGCTCCGAAATGGTTGACGCGAATAGGTGTTCCATTAGTGTTACTCGGGATGCCAGCAGCAAATGTCGTGATTGCGCTGGGCCCTCCTCAGATACCAGACGTTTCCCCCGCGAGTTTCCCCAACATCGCGATTCTCCTCTCGTTTCTCGGGGCGCTGATGATCCTCGTGGCGCTCCTTTGCGAAATATTGGGAATCAAGGCCGGTACCCTGAAAACGCCAGAACCCTCAGGCTGACGCTCAGTCCCTATCCGCCGAGAAGTACAGCATCGCCAGTCCCCACACGAGTCCGATGACTGCGCTGAAGTAGAAGAACGTCGAAATGCGGCCAGCGCCGTCTGGCGCAACACTTATGATCGCGAGTCCCACCACGAGCGCGCCTACCAGGCCGGTGAAGCTGTATCGAAGGAGTTTCCTTTCCCGTTCCTTCTCCTCCGCCTCGCCGCCCGAGTGGTCGATCTTGATCCGTATCTCGTTCTTCTCGATCTTTCTTAAGACCGCGTTGACACGTCCGGGAAGTTCCGAGAGGAACTCCGCGTAGCCGAGGGCCGCGTCCTTTGCCACTTCCTTGTTCTTGCTGAAATCGAAGAGGCGTTTCCTGGCTATCCCGATGATTATGGGCGTGAGTTTGTCGACGATCTCGTAATCGGGGTCCATCCTCTTGCAAAGCCCCTCGAACTGGACTATCGCCCGGTCGATGAGGATGAAATCGGGGGGAAGGAGCATGTTGTGGTTCTCGGCGATGCGCATCATGGCGTCGAGCATCTTCGGGTCGGCGATGGATGGGCCACCCATCTCGGCCAAATCCATCACGCGTTCGATGTCTTTTCTCAACGCCGGGAAATCTATCTCGCCGTAGACGTTCGAGAGGTCGAGAAGCGACTGCGCGCAAAGCTCGACGTCGCCGCGGGCAAGGCCGGTGATGAGGTGGACCATGAGGTCGGCCCGGCGACGCGTGATGTAGCCGACGGCGCCGAAGTCGACGTAGGCGATCGTCTCGCTGTCTATGATGATGACGTTTCCGGGGCTTGGGTCCGCGTGGAAGAGGCGATGCTCGAAGATCTGCGTGGCCATGGATTGCGTTATGATCTGGGCCACGCGTTTGCCGTTGATCCCGCGCTTCGAAAGGTCCGCGGTCTCGGAGAGCCTGATGCCTTCGATGAATTCGAGCGTCAGGATCCTTCGGGACGACAGTTCCCAGTGGACGCGCGGGATCCGGACGTGCTTGTCGTTTGCGAAGTTGCGGGCGAACTTCTGGTAGTTGGCGGCCTCGTTACGGTAGTCGAGTTCCTTTTCGACCATCTCCTCCAGTTCGCTTAGATGCGCCGAAGGCTGCCAAATGCGGGCGGCCGCGAAGAGGTTCTCAATGAAGCGCAGCAAGGGCCGCATGATCTCGAAGTCGACGCGCATCTTCTCGATGATGCCCGGGTGCTGGACCTTCACCGCGACCTTGGTCCCGTCTTTCAATGTCGCGACATGCACTTGACCGATCGAGGCGGACGCGATGGCGGTCTCCTCGAATGTCGCGAATATCTCCTTGAGGGGCCGCCCGAGTTCGCTTTCGATGAGGGCCTTGATCTCCGGGAAGGGAGTGGGTTTGGTGCGGTCGTAGAAGTTCTTGAACTCGTCGAGGAACGGCTGGGGGACGAGGTCCGGGCGGGTCCCGAGCAGTTGGCCGATCTTGATGAACGTCGGCCCAAGGTCCTCCATGATGAGGCGGACTTTGAGGGGAAGTTCCTTGGGGATGTCGACCTCGATCTTCGAAAAACCAACGGGTCGTCGCTCGGCCCTTGCGAGGCGTCGCATCTCGCTTAGAAAATCGTGCTCGATGAGCGTGTCGATTATCTGGACGGTGCGCTGGAGTTTGCTTATCGCCCGGCCTTGGCGGGCGGATGGGCTGGGAGGAGAAGTAAGACCGTCGGCCAACGGCTTTTTATGGACGCGTATTCAATAATAAACTTTGGACAACGGGAACTGGCCCGAAACGTGAACAGCGCACTTTTCACGCGAAAAGTGGAAAGCACGGCCTTTTGGAGCCGCTCCGGATGACGTCCGGCGGATCCTATCCTTTGATCCCGCGTCGGTCTTCGTTGAGCGCCCGCTCCACCTTGTCCTCCATGGCCTTGACCTCCTGGCGGGCCCATGTGTCGACCTGGTCGATGAGGCCTTGGAAGTTGCGGGGGGCGTGCGTCTTGATGTATTCGGCGGCGGCGCGTTCCGGTGTCGCATACTTGGCTTTGAGGTCCTGGTACTGCCGGAAGGCGATCTTCATTGTCTCAAGCGTGGCCGCCTGCACTTCTTTGATGTATTCGGGAGCCGCGGTCGTGATGCCGCCCACCGTCGATGTGACCCCTATCTCATCTTCTGGGAGGACCACCAAGACGTCGCGGCCGGCGAACTCCGTGAAGCCGCTGATCTGGCCGTTCGGACTGACTTTCTTCGTGCCCAGGATCTTTCCGTTTCCGATATCGATACGCATTCAAATACCCCGTTGTGTATTATTGTGTCTCATATTAGGTAACACAATGTAATAAGACTTCCGTTTGGCGAGGTGCGCTGCCATCCAAACCGCCCGTGGAATCACTTTTCGGCGAATCCGGCCTCGTCGAGCATCGCCTCCATGGCGATCACTGGAGCGCCGAGGCCGAAGGCCGTGATCGTCGCGGGGCTCAACTCGCCGAAAAGCACGTCGTAGGGGCCAAGACGTCCGCGTCCGGCTCGCCCTGGCACAAAAGCACCGTGTTCCACCGGGGCCACGCTCACGGCGACGCCGATCTCACGCCCGACGGCCTCGACGAGGGATTTGGCCTCCGTGAAGCCGGTCTTGCCGGCGATTCGCACTGCCGCAAGGACACGCCGGTTCGAGGCCACACCGCCTTCCACATGGACGACGTCGCCCAACTCGAACAGTTGCTGCGGCAAGTCTCGATGACTGTTCTTGGCAAGGACATTGAGAAGCGACGGCAAAAGACTCGGGCGCATCAGCGTATGCTCTTCGATCATCGGATTGTGGATTTGTACCGTCTCTGGAACGCCCGCCGGGTTTCGAGTCGCAGCATCCGCCTTCAGGCCCATCTTCACGAACTGGTCGTCCTCGGACGACAAAGACAATGTCATCACCTCGTTGAACCCGAGTCCGGTCAACACTTCGCGCAGGCGTCCGGCAAGGCGTTCCTCGGGGCGCTCGCGCCCGTACGTGACCGAGCGCGCCGGGGCCGCCGAGAGGTTCCAGTACCCTATCCCAACAGCTAACTCCTCGACGAGGTCGACCTCGTGCATGATGTCAGTCCTGTAAGCCGGAACGTCGATCGTGGCCCTCGTGCCCTTGATAGTGACCCCGTGCCCCATCCGCATCAAGGCGCGCTTTGCCTTCGCGCCTCCGACTGCCTCTCCGATGAGCGACTGGGCGAATGAAAGGTCCAAGGTGTGACGCCGGGGAGTGAGGTCTGGCGTGATCGTCGCCCTTTTTCCGCGCATCACCCTCACCGCCTCCAACCTGGCCCCACCCTCGGCGAAGTGGGCGGCCACGATGTTGAGGGCGTTGGTGATCGCCCTCTCTTCCGGTCCCGTCACGTCGATGAAGATGTTCTTCGTCCGCGTCGTCACGGTCGTGAGCCGGCCGTTGATTATCGGGGGCAGGGAGAGAAGCTCACCATCGCGGTCGAGGATGACCGGGAATTGCTTGGCGCTGGCAAGGAGCGGGGCGTAATCGACGCCCTTGGGGTGCTTTTGAAGCACTTCGCCAAGGGTCATCTTCTCGTCCGATTGGAGCGGGACGAACGAGATCTCGTCCGGTCCTGCGCCCCGGTACACGAACGGAGGCGTCACGCAATCGAGGTCGTGCACACCGATGGCGGCCTTCCGCCGGCGGGCCCCGACGCCCCAGTGAAGGTCCTCCTGGAGCTCGATGAGCCCTTCGAGAGAGGTCTCGTCGAGGTCGACGCCGCGAACGACCCCTGCGACGATGAAGGGCCGCGTCTTTCCGACGCCTTTTCCCACAGTAAGGGTGACCGATGGTCTTCCGACGCGATACGTCCTTGGCCCTGTCTTGATCCCGAGAAACGCCCGAAGAGCACGGGCGACGCCCTCCGTACTGTAGAGATCGGGCCTGTTGGGGAAGAATTCGACGCTGATCGTGTCGCCTTCGACGCGCTCCACGTCGGCACCCATCATGGGGATCTTCTCGACGAGCGTCTCCTTCGGAATGCGCTTTCCGAGGAGCTTCGTGAGGCGCGAGTACGACACGCTGACGACGGGCACTTGTCCGCGGAACGGGTGGAACCGATTTAAACCAATCGCAGCCCAATCAAGAAGGGTTAATCTGGCCCGGCGCGATTGGCCGCACGTGGCTCGGTCGTCGAGGATCCCCGGTTTTCACAAGATGAGCCGCCACGACAAGCTCCGCGCCGTGGCCGAGTTCGCGTCGCTGACGCCAGATGAGTGCAAGCGTCTTTCCAAAGCCCTTCCGGAAGCGACGGCGGACACTATGATCGAGAACGTCATCGGCACCTTCGAGGTTCCCCTCGGCGTCGCTACGAATTTCATCGTGAACGGGCGCGATTGTCTCGTGCCCATGGCCACGGAAGAAGCCTCGGTTGTCGCGGCCGCGAGTAACGCCGCCAAGATCGCGAGAAGATACGGCGGGTTCACAGCGAAGGCCCAGGACGCCGTGATGATCGGGCAGATCCAGATCCTCGACGTGACGGATACGGCGTGCGCGATCGGCGAGATCAAGCGTCGCGAGAAGGAGCTTCTCGACCTTGTGACAGAACCTCAAAGCTCGATGGTGAAAGCCGGCGGGGGGCCTCGAGGGTTGGAGGCGCGCGAACTCCGGACCGCGGCCGGCACGATGCTCATCGTGCACCTTCATGTGGACGTGCGCGACGCGATGGGGGCGAATGCCGTGAACACGATGTGCGAAACACTCGCCCCTGTCGTCGCCGAGATCGCGGGCGGTCGCCCGCTTCTCAAGATCCTCTCAAACCTCGCCGACCGGCGGGTAGCGCACGCGCGGGCGCTCTTTGACAAGGATGAGCTCGGCGGGGCGAAGGTGGTCAAAGATATCGTCGCGGCATGGGCGTTCGCCGATGCGGACCCCTACCGCGCCGCCACCCACAACAAGGGCATCATGAACGGGATCGACGCCGTCGTCATGGCGACGGGGAACGACTGCCGCGCCGTCGAGGCGGGGGCGCACGCGTTCGCGGCCCGGACGGGACGCTACCGGAGCCTCACGCTTTTCCGTGAAAGACCCGACGGGAACCTGGAGGGGATAATAGAGCTCCCGCTCGCGTTGGGCACCATCGGGGGTGCGACCAAAGTCCATCCGACGGCGGGCGTCGCTTTGAGGATACTGGGCGCGAAGACGGCCTCCGAGCTCGCTTCGATCGTGGCAAGTGTGGGACTCGCCCAGAACCTTGCGGCACTACGCGCCCTGGCCGACGAAGGCATCCAGGAAGGCCACATGCGGCTTCACGCGAAGAACATCGCGAGGATGGCGGGCGTTCCGGATGCACAAGTGGGACCCGTTGTCGAAAAAATGATCTCGGAAGGACAGGTGCGGATGAGCCGGGCGAAAGAGATCTGGGACGAGCTTCAGAAAGACGGCAAATAGCGGGCAAGCGATACTCCTTCGAGAAGGGTGCCGCCCCAGTCCCGTCAAGATCACATTATCTGGTCAGCGATATTGACGACGTCGCGGTCGCAGTAGTCGCAACGAAGGACCGGTTTCTCCTTCGCGATGACCCTGAACGATGCCAAGACCGGCTCGCGGCGGCCGAACTCGTCTCTCGCGTTGGTGATGCAGTTGGGGTTGCTGCAAGCGACCGTGCCCTCGGCCCGCTCCGGAAGGGCCACCTTATGCTTCTCGGCCACCTCGTAATCGCGGATGATGTTGATCGTCGCGTTAGGTGCGATCAAGGATATCCTGTCCACCTCCTCGGGTTCGAGTTCGCGGTCCTCGATCTTCACGATGTCCTTGCGCCTTCCGCTTTCCGACGGCACATTCATGATCGCGGAAACCACCGAACGGCTTCCCTCCCGCGGAAGACCGAGTATCCGAAGCACTTTGAGCGCCATTCCAGGCGTGATGTGGTCGATGACGGTGCCGTTGCGGATCGGGGAGACCTTCATCTCCTTCTGCGAAACTACCTCCGTGTTCATTCTACGACCCCCAGTAGCAATGCAAGGATCGCCATTCGGACCGGTACCCCGTTGAAAGATTGCTGGAAGTACCTTGCATGCGGAGTGGAATCCACGTCTTCCTTGATCTCACCCACGCGAGGAAGTGGGTGGAGGACCACCGCATGTTTCTTCGCTTGTGACAGGAGGTCGGCCGTGATCTGATAACTGCCGGCCACTTTCGCGTACTCGGTCGCGTCGGGGTACCTTTCCTTCTGGATGCGCGTCACGTAGATGACGTCGAGGCTTGGTATCACGGCGTTCAGGTCCTGGGTCGCCTTGATGCTCGCCCCGGTCTCTTTGAGCCTTGCCACTTGCTCGCTCGGCATCTGGAGTTGCGGCGGCGACACGAAGGTTATCTCGGCGCCGAAGCGCGCCAAGGCGTTCGCGAGGCTGTGGACGGTGCGACCGTACTTGAGGTCGCCCACTATCCCGACGTGGCTTCCCGCGATCTTCCCCGTCTCTTGTTGTATGGTGAAAAGGTCTAGAAGGGTCTGCGTCGGATGCTGTCCCGCCCCGTCTCCGCCGTTTATCACGGGGACGCTCGAGAACTTCGTGGCAAGCCTCGAAGCACCTTCTCGCGGATGACGTAGTACTATGATGTCGGCGTAGCTCGAGATGACGCGGATCGTGTCGGCCAGCGTCTCGCCCTTCGCCACGGAACTCACGTCGGGGTCCGAGAAACCGATCGCAGCCCCTCCGAGGCGCTCCATCGAGGCTTCGAACGACAGACGCGTGCGCGTCGAGGGCTCGAAAAACAACGACGCGAGCACCTTGCCTTGCGCGGCGGTCGACTTCCGTTCCCCGCGCGCGACGGGCACCATCTTGGCCGCAACACCCATGATGTGCTGCATCTCCTCGACGGAAAGGTCCTCGATGTGGACTATGTGGCGCCCTTTGAAGCCGGCCATGCCACGCGAGAAAGAGAGGAAGCGGTAGTTATGGCTTCCTGTCGAAAAGAAGTGGCCCGTGGCGCTCATTCACGGTAGGCGCTGCGGGCGAAGAGGAGGAGGACCGCGAAGATCTCGAGCCTGCCAAGCCACATGTCCGCGATGAGGACCACCTTGGCGACGGGGTCGATGGCGGCGAACGTGAAGCCCGGCCCTCCGACCACGGGCCCCATCGCGATCCCTACGCCGCCCATGGCCTGCGCCACGGACGAGGCGGATGAGAGCATCGGAAGGCCCGTCCCGGCAAGGATCACGGCGGAGACCACGAAGATGATGAGATACGCGAAAAAGAACGCCGAGATGTTGCGCACGGCGTCCTCCGAGAGCACGTCGCGCCCGATCCTTATCTTCGGGGGCGAGCGCGGGTGTATTATCCGGAGGATCTCGCGTCTGAAAAGCTTCGCGAGCACTATGAAACGCATGACCTTGACACCACCGGCAGTACTCCCGGCGCAGCCTCCGATTATCATCAGCATGAGCAATGCCTGCTTCGAGAAATCTGGCCACAAATCGAAATTGGCCGTCGTGAATCCCGTGGTGGTCGAGATGGAGACGACGGTGAACGCCGCTTGGCGTAGCGCCACCAGGACGTCGGGCCGACCCCCCGTAGAAGCCCACGCCTCCTCGGAGCCCGACAGGAGGAGGTTGAGCGTCAGGGCGATTGTCACGATGACGAGGATGGAAACGAAGAGACGCGTCTCTTGGTCGCGCGAATAGGCCTTCGCTCGCCCCGAAAGGGCGTCGCGGTGGACGCGGAAACTGACGGCGCCGAGGATCATGAACGCCATCACGGCAAGCTCCACGGGCCACGAACCGTACTTCGCGACGCTATCAGTCCAGACGGAGAAGCCGCCCGTGGAAAGCGTCGAGAACGACACGACCAAAGCTTCGTACGCCGCCCGCCGCTCGGGGAGACCGCCGGCTCGAAATAGCACGAAAAGAAGGCCGGCGAGGATGATGGTAAGCGCGAGGTAAGCACCCCACAAGGTCCTCGCGGTGGAGGCCAGCCGCTCCTTGAGACGGGGTGCGCCTCCCGAATACTCCGCTTGCATCATCGCAGACCCCGTCGAAACGAGGCCCGCAAGAAGCGCCATCGCGAGGACGATTATCCCCATCCCGCCAAGCCATTGAGTGAGGCTACGCCAGAACAGGACGGACGCGGGATGCGCCTCCACGGGGTAAGGGATCACTGTCGCCCCGACGGTCGCAAAACCACTCATCGACTCGAAGAACGCGTCAAGCGGAGACGCGATTGTGCCAGTGAGTAGATACGGAATGGCGCCGACGATCGAAACCAAGAGGTACGACAAACTCACGACCGCGAACCCCTCGTAGCGGCGCAAGTCGCCGTTTCCCCCTCGGACCTTCAATATGAGGCCGAGTATGAGCGTCAAAAGGAACACGGAGAAGAAAACCAACGCATTGTCGGGTACGTAAGTGCCGAACGGTCGCGAGCCGGGTTCTTCGAAGGCGTACGCGGGGACGATCGGGAGCAGGAACGCGAAAGAGAAGAAGACGAGTACCGCCCCTAGATTCCCCGTGACAGCGCGGATCTGCATCGTTGTGGCCTTTCGAGAACGGCGTTCTCGTACCCGTTCGCTGGAATAAGACTTCCGAGTTATTTCCACCCCCCTCTTTCCGGGTGAACCTTCATCTCCTGTGACGGTGATTGCGAGCGCATGAGCGGAACATGGGAGACAGCGACACTTGCCGGCGGCTGCTTCTGGTGCTTGGAGGCGGTCTTCGAACAACTCCAGGGCGTCCAAAAGGTCGTGAGCGGCTACGCGGGCGGCACGGTCAAGGACCCGACGTATGAGGCGGTCTGCGACGGCGACACGGGCCACGCCGAAGTGGTGCAAGTGACATTCGACCCCGCCGTGATCCCCTACCGCGATCTCCTGGAGGTCTTCTTCTCTATACACGACCCGACGACGCTCAACCGGCAGGGCGGCGACATAGGAACGCAGTACAGATCCGCCATCTTCCACCACTCGCCCGTCCAAAAGACGACTGCCGAGACCGTCATCGCGGAACTCATGAAGGCGAAGATTTTCAACGGTCCTATCGTGACGCAGCTCTCGCCGTTCACCGTATTCTACGCGGCAGAGGACTACCATCAAGGATACTTCAAGCGAAACCCCGACCAGCCCTACTGCGCCGCCGTGGTCTCGCCGAAAGTCTCCAAGTTCAGGAAGAAGTGGGCGGCGAGGCTGAAACGATAGGACGGGAAAAAGCTGGAAAGAGGGCACACGGCGCCAAGGCGCGTCCATTGGCCCTGCCTATCGGGAAGCGCCCGAAAAGCCGTGGCGACCGTCCAGACGTCGGCGTCGTCAAGACAAAACACCTCCGCCTCGATCCCCTCGAGCCGTCCGATGGGACCCGGATCCTCGTGAGCCGGTTCTACCCACGCGGCTACGCCAAGGGCCGTGAGACCTGGGACGAGTGGCGAAAGGAACTTGGGCCAAGTCGAGAGCTCCACGGAGAGGTGAAGGCGAACAAGGTCGGGATGGAGACCTACCGTCGACGGTTCGAAAACGAGATGGAAGCACCCGAAGCGCAAGAGGCCATCACAGGAATCGCTCGCCGCGTGGCCGAAGGAGAATCCGTGACGTTGCTCTGCGACCATCTACGGTCGGCACCGGCTGAAGGGTGCCACCGGTTCATCGTGGCGGGGCTCATCGAGGAGGCGGCGCGGGCGGGGCCTCGTGGCGGATCGTAAGCCGGGAGGAAAAAATGCACGGGCCAGGAGTCCTTGCGTCTTCTTTTCTCTCAGGACCGATGGCGGATGGACCCACCGAGCATGGGGGAACCGCGAGAGCACGGGCGACACGATTATCCATTGCCATCCTTTACCGCACCGGTGATGCATGGGGAGGCCGAGGGCGCCGTCGTCGCCGTGCACCGCTACGCGGTGAAATCCATGATGGGGGAGGAGCTGCACGCCGCCGAGGTGACGGAGCGCGGGCTCTTGGGCGACCGGGCCTACGCGCTGGTCGACGTGGCCTCCGGGAAAATCGCCAGCGCGAAGAATCCGCGTCTTTGGGGTAGACTCTTCGAGTTCCGGGCCGCCTACGTGGAGGCACCGCGCAACCCGGCGCGGCCACCGCCCGTTCGCATCACGCTGCCCGACGGCGCCGTGGTGACCTCCCTGGACGCCCAAGCCTCCCACCAACTGTCGAAGGCGCTGGGGCGCGAGGTGCGCCTTACCGCTCAAGCGCCCGAGACGCCCTCCCTCGAAGAGTACTGGCCCGACATCGAGGGGCTCGCCCACCGCGAGGAGGTCACCGAGGAGGCGATGCACGCCCGCACGTTCTTCGACAGCGCGACGTTGCACCTGCTCACCACCAGCACCATCGACAAGCTTCGCCACCTGTCCCCCGGCGGACGCTTCGAGACGCGCCGCTTCCGGCCCAACCTGGTGGTGAGAACGCCTCGGCAGGGCTTCGTCGAGAATGGGTGGGTGGGCCACGAGCTTGCACTAGGGGAAGAGGTCGTGCTCCGAGTCGAGAGGCCGTGTGGGCGCTGCGTCATGACCACGCTGCCCCAGGGTGACCTGCCTCGCGACCCGAGCATCCTGCGCGCGGCGGCGCAGCACAATGCGGCCAACGTTGGGGTCTACGCTTCGGTGGTGCGCGGCGGGACCGTGCATCGTGGGGACGAGGTGCGTGTCCGGGCGTAGCGGTCATACACGGGCTAGGATTTTCGGAGGACTTCGTCCTCCTCGCTCGGATTTGGTTTCCCCCAAATCCTCGCTGAACCTGGGAACACGCCCTGAGTGCACGGGCCAGGATTTGAACCTGGGAACGCCTTCGCGACTAGACTCTGAATCTAGCACCTTTGGCCAAGCTGGGTTACCCGTGCGACCGAAGCCGACCGAAGGTCGGCGAGGCGCCGGGGACGAGGCCGAAGGCCGAGTCCACGAGCGCCCGAGGCGGCGCTAAGCCGCCGAGGCATATGAACCATGCCCCGGTCTAATCGGCGGATTCCGGGAACCGTATGAGTCTTTGCGGGCCGCCGATGCTATTTTTTCATCAAGCCGCCAAGTAGCGTAAGGAGCAACGTCGCCCCGGCATAGAGCACGCTCCCGGTGTTGTCGTAGACGTAGTAGGCCCCGAATATCCCGAGCCCCAGGAATATCCCGAACTTTGCGATGGCGTTTCCGATGACGCCGAGGACGATCGCGGCGACGATCACCAACGCGGTGCCGATCAGTGGGTCTGTGATTCCGAACGGGAAGGCCATGGTGTCACTGGTCCGGGAAAGGGGGATGGGGGGTTTAACCCTGCTCTTCCAGCAGCGGTCCGACGGCCCAACGTCCGTTGTTCACAAACCCACCGGAACAAGTGTGGATAAGCCCGGCGCGACACAGTAGATCTTGGAGCGGGTCGCCTCCTGCCTTCCGCAACACCTCCCTAATTCCCCGCTCCCCTCCCTTTCACCGCCCAATCGCATTTTCCATCGACGCTTTTCGCGAGCAACGCGAGCGAAAAGGGTCGTTTGGCAGCACCTCCCTAATTCCCCGCTCCCCTCCCTTTCACCGCCCAATCGCATTTTCCATCGACGCTTTTCGCGAGCAACGCGAGCCGCAGCGTAGGCTTCGCCGGCGCTCGGCCGCGCGCACTGCCGTGCGCCGCGGCAAAAAGGGGTCGTTGGAAGTGGAATCCGCAGGGAGAAGGCTCTCCTTCCCCCCACGGGGTATCCTCCATGTGCGTTCCCACTTTGCCTTGAAGGGGGGGCACGAGAATAGCGATTTCTTGTCTACCGTTTGCGTCCGAACCCGAAGAGCTTCCCGATGAAACCTAAGACACCTTTGACGGGCCGCGGCTCGGGAGCGCGCGGGGCGCCAAGACCGGCGAGCAAGTCCACTGGACCGGCTGCAGGGGCCATCGGGCCGATCGGCATCGGGGGTTCGACGAACGGTCCCGGGGCCGGTGGCGTCGGGGGGTCGAGAGCGACCGGGGTCGGCGCAAGGATGGTGGGCGGCTCATATGCGCGGGGCGGCATTTCCGGTTCCCGCGCCGGTTCGGGCATCGTGACCTCGACCGACATCTCGTGGGCGAACGTCTCTTGGACGACGGGGGCTGCTGGCGATTCCTCGCGCGCCGGTGACGAGACGCTCATCATGAACGATGATTGCGCCTTGTTCTTCATGATCTTCATCCAACCCCGCCACTCGTAGACCGAAAGGCCCTTTTCCTTCAGGTTGGCTTCAAAATCGTTCCAGTCAATCACTTCGAAGCGCGTGTTGGCGCGGCTTGCGAACTCGACCACGTTCGTTCCTCGGATCCGGACCGGTTTGAGGCCGCGGTCCCAGGCGATCCGCCTCGCTCGGGCTAGGTCAATAGGGCTCATCGACATGTGCATCCATCCTTTGGGCTGAAGTCCCAAGAGCGAGAACGTGGCGTCATTAAGATAAACGTGTCGGAATAAATCTTGGAGCGCAGGACCACGTCTCCTTCGTCGCGGTGCGCTCGCCCGCGACGCGACATCAAACGAACTCGCCAGAACCCTTATGGCCAACGCGCCGCGGTCTCGTTACCATGGACATGGCGCCGTTCTGCGCTCTATCGATCCTCGTTCTTGCCGCGATGCCGATGTCGGAAGCGCAGGGGCTCTTCCCAACGGCTATCGATGTGCGGGTCGAGCCCATGTTCGAACCGGCGACGCCAGGCATGGGCGTCCGGGACACGCGTGTCTCCATCGAATATTCGACGCCAGTTCCCGGCCCGATCCTTTCCCCCACCCGTGTTGACTTGGCAGCCGTGTCCGATGTGCCTTGGCTCCTCGCGGCCATCAACCCGTCGACGATCTACTTGGCGCCCTCGCGGGCTCCTTGCGCCTGCTCCGTTGAAACCATGCATGGCGAGGCCGTACTCGCGGTCGTAGCGTCTTTTGACGCTCCCGCCTTTACACCCGCCGGGATCACGGTCTCGGCAAGCGCGGCTCCGAATGGCTTCTTCAGCGCGTCGGGATCGGAGGCCCGGATGATGGCGGAGGCCGGTTTCTTCGCGCTCACCACCGCGGAGCCCGAACGTGGCACACTCGCCCTGGTTCCAGGGACGCGGATCCCGCTCAAAACGACGGTCGCAAACCACGGGAACGCGATGATGCTCGTGTCGTTCGACGCCGAATCGGGACCGGACGGCGTGAGTGTCCAAGCGCCCCCGCCCCTCGAGCTTGGATCGCGGCAGACCGGTGAAAGGCGGACCAGTGGTGAAGTCGACTGGTGGTTCGAAGCCGACAGGCCGTTCGGATCGGGCGTGGCCACCCTCCTTGTACACACCGCGTACCGCTTTGACGCATCGCTCAAGGGCGAGGACGTCCGGGTCCAGGTCCGTCTCTCAGATCAAGCGGATGAGATGGTCGAGGGACTCGAAACAGATGCCTCCGAAGACTTCTCAGACATCAATCCTGTCCCAGACCTTTCCGTGCCGGGGTCCTTGCCCGCGCTCGCCACCGCGGCCCTTTCGCTTGCGTTCGCCAGGCGGAAAATCACGCGACGATGAGCAAGCGTCCGGCGCGTAAGTGTAAAATGGCCCCGCCCCATGACGCAAGCGGGTGACTATTGAAGGTCTGCCAGGTAACTCCCTATTTCCGGCCCCACGTCGGCGGCGTCGAATCCCACGTAGAGGCACTCGCCGGATCGCTCGCAAGGCTCGCCGTCCAGGTCACGGTCCTCACGTCGCGCGGAAAAGGCGAGGCGCGCGAAGAGAAGATCGGACCCGTCCGCGTCGTGCGGCTGCCTACCTTCGCGAACCTTTTCATGACGCCGGTCTCACCGGGGATCGCGAGGTTCCTCCGCGAGGACAGCTTCGACATAGTGCACTCGCACAGCCCTCCGCCCCTTTCCGCGTATTTCGCGAGCCGGGCGCGCAGCAGAGGACGGTTCAAGCATGTCCTCACCTATCACTGCGACCTTGAGATCCCGGGTCCTTTGGGAAGACTCGCCGTTGCAACGTACGTCGCGAGCCTCGGCGAAAGTACGCTACGTGGCGCGGACGGCGTCGTAGCGACGACGAAGACCTACGCCGAGACGTCCCGGGAGCTTTGGAAAAGACCTGACATCGAGGTGATCCCGAACCCCGTGGATTGTGCGCGTTTCCGCCCCGACTTGGACGGGTCGGCCCTTCGCGATCGGCTGAAGCTTGGAAACGCCAGGGTCGCCCTCTTCGTCGGCCGCCTCACGCATCACAAGGGCGTCGAGGATTTCGTCCGTTCCGCGGCATTCACGGCAAGAGACGTCGTCCACGTGGTCGTCGGCGACGGGCCTCAAAAACGGGCTCTCGAAGGACTCGCCCGTTCGACCGGTGTGGCACACAAGTTTGCCTTCGTCGGCAGGGCCGATAATCACGATCTGCCGCTCTACTACAATCTGTCGGACGTCGTCGTGCTCCCAAGTGTATCGAGGCTTGAGGCGTTCGGGATCGCGACGATCGAGGCCCATGCATGCGGAAAACCGGTGGTCGTGAGCGACATCCCGGGTGTCAGGGAAGTGATCACAGATGGCGAGACGGGACTCGTCGCGCAACCTTTCGACCCGGAGGACCTCGCTGAGAAGATCTCACGAGTGTTGGCCGATGCGCAGAAGGCCAAGGCGATGGGCGTTGCGGCGCGAAAGCACGCCATCGAGACGTACGAGACCGGCCGCGTCGCAAAGAAGGTCCTGGGCTTTTACGAGCGCCTTCTCGAAAGGCCTGCGGCGATCACGGCCGCCGCACCAAGAACGTAGGCCGGCGTCGGTAGATCGAAGAGCCCGTTGGACTGGGGCGGATCCGCCACCCGTACCAGCATGTCGCGCCCGATCTCCAACTCCCCGCTTGTAGCGTTGATGGAGACGCGGACGTTCCCGGCCACGTCCGAACGGAACGGGACGACGATGGTCCTCTGCTGGCTTTCCCGCAGCGATATGACGTCCTCGAACACCTTGGAGCCGGGTCCGACGAGCTTGAGGGACACGGTCATGGCGAGCCCCACGTCGTCGGAGACGTCGAAGTTGTTGTTGTAATTGCTCAATGTGACGTTGAGCTGGGCTTCCTGTCTCGGCCGCGGCTCGATGACCGGGACACTCAACGTGAAGCCTCGTTGCGCGGTCGTCAAAGCATAGAAATCGTCGCCCTTGTAAAGGATCGAGATGACGCGGTATGTCGTGAGTCCGGCCGCACGGATGGGCTCGGCTGGAAGCCTCGCGAGGCGGGCGTTGCCGGAGACGAACGAATCCGCCTGGAACGCGGCACTGGTCACGATCCGACCCGAGGCGTCGAGGGCGAATGCGTCCCCGCCCGTCGAGCCCGATTGCACGTCCGGCGCGGTGTCGTTCACTTGCACGATGATGGCCTCGGCCTGGGAAAGGCCTTGCCCCGCGATCTGGCGCGCCTCGTGGCGGTAGGCGAGGGTGGTCACCGGGCGCGCCGCGACCGGCACTGCGACCGCGGAGCTCCCTAGCGAGTTCTCGTCGCCGACGAGGTGGGCTTCGATGACCAATAGCGCGGAGTTGGCGTTCCCCGTGACCTCGGATGGCTGGAAGCGCGCTATCACGCGGCCGTTGCTGTCGGCGGCCTCACGTTTGATCACGCGCCCCACGTCCTTGTTCTGGACGACGATCTCCGCGAGCCTTCCTGCGGCCTCCCGGAACACGGCCGTCACCTCGACGGGCTCCGAGGGCGCCACCGCCGTGGTCTGGAGGAGGGTGAGGTTGCCGGCTCCTATGTCGGTGTAGCCCTTGATCCTCTCTTCCGGGAAGAACGTCCCCGGGATGTCGATCGCGACGCCCGATGCGGTGACGGAGAAAGGCCTCACCGACACGCTGGTCGGCGGAATGGTCGGGTCTGGTGTGGTGGATAGGAGCAGGACCTCCACTTTCATGGAATAGCTCCCCGGAAGGAGGACGGGGAACGGTTTGCCGCTCTCCCCGTCGAGGTCGAACTGGGCCCGGAACTGGTACGCGCTGAGTTTTGTGAGTTTGGCCGGGATGACGCCCGTGGTCGTGGCGATGGAGGCGTTGATCACGTAGTTGTCGGGCCCCGACGGTGGTGCCCCGCGGTCGTCTTGCAAATCGATCACGGCAGTGAGGTTATACCCCACGTAGTTCACGCCCGAGGCCGCATGGTGCGGTCGGGCGCCGTCGTAATATGGGTTCGAATACACCATGGGAGGCACGGAGCCTGTGACGGGTGTCGTTGGGATGCCGCCGATCGTTGGTTGCGCGGCCTCGTCCTTCCAAGCCTCGGATCCATAGCCGGCCTTGAGCTCCCGTAGCGCCGGAACGACCACGCCTTGCGAAACGGCGGGGGGCGACAGGACCGCCGAGGCAACGAGCAGAATGAAGACAAGGATGACCGGTTTCATTGCGCGTCTCCTCCTTGAGATAAAGGACGCCTTATATTGCTTTTGGACCGTTCTTTGCAACGCAACAAGAAACGTGCCGGTCGAAGGACGCTGGGCCTTCGCCCGATCGAACGACGCCTCCTTGCCGCGAATCGACGCTTTGGCTGGCTTCTCAACTCTTCCTTTTGGACGCCAACGCCCGCTCCAACTGCGCTAGCTTCCGGCGCAGCTGCGCATTCTCCGCGGAGACCTGCAACTCACCTCTGGTCTTTTCGATGAGGCCGCGCGCGACGTCCTGCTTGCGCCGCAGAGCCCCCAATGCAGACGTGTGGTTGAACCGCATGAGGATCTCGAACAGCATCTCCATCTCCTCGACCCGCTTCGACGCGAGCGCGTGGTCGGATCTCCTCATGCAATCGAGGGAAAGTCGACGCAATTCGCCGATGGCATCGCCAAGGCCCAGAAGGTAAGCGTCCTCGGGGACGTTGATGTCACGCGGCAACGGCACGGGAAGGCCCCGGGCGATGGACCTCACGACCGCGGCCTCGGCAAGTTCCGCGAGGGCGTCGATCGCGAACCCCGCGAAGTAAAGGTCGGGGTACTTCGCGAGCACGCGTTTCAACCGCGCCGCCTCGCTTGTGGCCGCCGCAAGCGCGATGCGCTCGTCCCGGCCTGCGTGGAGGGCCCGCACCGAATCCCCGGAGAGGCGGGTGATCGCCCTGGCGGAGACGATGCCACGCTCGCGCGCCTGGTCGCGGGCCGTGAGGACGCGTTCCAGTCGGTCCGCGATTCGCCTAATCCCTTTCACGCGTGGTGATACGAGGCACGCAATACTTAACCCTCGCACACGGGAAGGGTGTCGCCCTTGTCCACGACTCGCGGCCCTGCACCGCGCACGGGAGGCGTGCGGCAAGGGGTTTATTGCGGGACGCTCATCCTGTGCCCGTGAAAATCATCGTCCCAGAGACCATCTCGGAGGCGGGCCTCAAGGTCCTTCGCGAACGCTTCGACGTCGATACCAAGGCGATGGACCGGGCAGAGATCGAGGAGGCGATCCGGGGCGCCGATGCGCTCCTCGTGCGTAGTGCTACGAAGGTCGATGGGAAGCTCATCGAACTTGGCGGCAGGTTAAAGGTCATCGGCCGCGCGGGCGTTGGGGTGGACAACATCGATGTCCCGGCGGCGGCGAAGCGAGGGATCGTGGTCGTGAACGCTCCGACGGCCGCCACCGAATCCGTGGCTGAACTCACGATCGGAATGATGCTCGCGTTGGCACGCGGCCTGCCGCGCGCGGACGGCTCAATGAAACGGGGCGAGTGGCTAAAGAAGGATTTGATGGGGACACAACTCCACGACAAGACCCTCGGACTCATCGGCATCGGCCGCATCGGCGCGCGCGTCGCCGAGATCGCGAAAGCACTTGGGATGACCATCGTCGCCTACGACCCGTTCGTCGATGCCGGCACGATGGTCCGCTACAATGCGACGAAGATGACGTCGCCTCAAGAGGTCGTCGAGCGCGCCGATTTCGTGAGCATGCACCTCCTCCTTAACGATGAGACGCGCAACCTCATGGACGCGTCACTCCTTTCGAAGATGAAGCCGGGTGCTTTCCTCGTGAACGTGAGCCGCGGCGGGGTGATCGACGAGAAGGCGCTCTATGACGCCCTCAAGGCCAAGCGCCTTGCAGGCGCGGCGTTGGACGTCTACGAGAGCGAGCCTCCGAAGGCTAGCCCGCTCTTGACCCTCGAAAACGTGATCCTCACACCGCACATAGGCGCCTCGACGCGGGAAGCGCAGGATGCCGCGGGCCTCATAGTTGCCGAGGACGTGAAACGCGTCCTTCTTGGGGAGCGGCCGCTCTACCCTGTGAAAATCTAGAATGCGTGATGGAAGACGGTCTTAGACCCTAGCACTACGGGCGCGTGCCAAGGAAAACTGGCATCAGTTCATGGTCATGCGCCAGGCGTTTCCAGTGTCCGGCGCGGGGCTAACGGGAAGCGATTGGCTTTGGACGGTCTCATCGCCGCACGCGACCGCAAAGACCGTTATCAGATAGGCACCATTTCCTCCCCACGGCGTACTGGCGGCGAGCGCGACCAGGCCCCTTCCGCCCGGGGGGTTGGAGGCTTGCGGGCTCGCGACCGTCTCGCCGTTTGGAAGCCGCACCGTGAACCTGAACGTGTCCGGAGAGTTGGCCGTGGCCGCCGATGACGCCGCCTCATCGACCCATTCGAGGGTGAAATTCACGGACTCGACTGTCCCGTTCGTCATGTTCACCATCACCGTCCTTTCCGTCGATTGGCCTTCCGTCGTCGTTCCCGTCACGGGGGCGACGTTGAGAACACCGATAGGCCGCGTCACGTTGTCCGTCGGCGGAAGCTCGGCCACACGATCGAACCGATCCGTACCGCCCACGTAGCCGGCGCCTATCACGGCCGGGATGAGGAGGATCGCGACCACGGCGATAGCAGGCTTCGTGACAAGGTCGAAGGTGGACCGGCGCGCCGGGGCCGCAACGACCTCTGGCGCCGCCCGTTTCTTTGTGATCCAACGATTGTAGAGGATGAACGCGGCCATCGTGAAAAGACCAACGGCCGCGGAGGCCGCCCAATAGAGTTTGGGGCGAGTCCCTACTTCCGAGAAGGCGTTGTACATCGTCCCCCCGACGCCCGCCCCGACCGTGAGACCGATCCCCACCGGGATGAAGGCATACCCGAGGTAGACCGCCACCCGGTCCTGGGGGGCGATCTTCGAGACGTACGCGTAGAAACACGGGTGTGCGACCACCTCTCCGATACTCACCAGGACGGCGCCGAGGATGAAGAGTCCCGGGACGACGCCGAGGAACACGGTGCCGACCACGTAGAGGCCTATTCCGGCGATCATCGTCGGGAGCGACGGCAGCTTCTCGACGAATTTCCCGATGGGCGAACCCATGAGGATGATGACACCCGGGTTCACGGTCGCAAGAAACGCAGGCGTGAACCAGTCGGGCATCGCATGGAAATCCGTCATGTAGAGCGGCGCGTAGAACTGGAACTGCGCGTACATGAACCAAAAGCCGCTGTAAAGAAGCAGGAGGAGGAGGAACGCCGGGTCCTTGAAGACGCCGACCAGCGCCCCGAGCGCCCCGAACACGCTCTTTCCCGTCTGCGGCGGGCGGACATTCCTGTACAGGAGAAAGATGATCGCGACGTTCAACGCGATGAGACCGGCTGAGACAAAGAAGACGAGGCCATAGAATTCCGGCGGGATCGTGAACGCGATCGCGAGCGGCACGAGGAACGCGCCCATGTTCACGGCCATGTAATAGATGACGAACCCGAAGTTACGCTGTTCCGGGGAGGTGGATTGGGCGACCACGGCCGTGGCTATCGGTTTGAAGGCCCCGGCACCGACACCGAGCGCCACGATGCTCGCGATGATCGCGACGGGCTCGGAGACCGATCCAAGCGCGAAATAACCGATCCCGAGGAGGGCGAAGGCGAGGATCAACGAGATCCGGTAACCGTATTTTTCGGCCAGGGCCGCCGCGACAAGGGGGACGAAATAGAGAAGGGGCTGAAGGACCGCGAGGAAGCCTCCGACCTCCACGGAGGAAAAACCCCGCGTCCTCACCATGTATACGGTGAAGATCGCGAGCATCCCGTAATAGGCGCCGCGCTCGAGGAGTTCTATGAAATTGATGAGCCAGAATGTCCGAGGATACGTCGAGAAGACCCTACCCATCTTTGAGACGGCCGACTCGCCCACGGCTTACACACCGCCGACATCGGCGCTCAGCATCGTTTCAGTCTTCCCTCGAAAGAAGCACGAGGCACTTTGCCGACCTTGCGATGTGCTCTGTCTTCGAACCCCGTAACACCTCGCCGAATCCTTTTCGGTCGAGCGAATGCATCACGATCACGTCGTGGCTCGCGGTCTCGCGGATGATCTCGTCCGCGACCTTTCCCTTGACGGCCTTCTCATTGGCCGCCACCCCGTGTTTCTTGCATACGGCTTGAGCCTTCGCGAGCATCCGTAGCGACGAGTCCTCCGTCGGGAATATCTCGTCCCCTTCGTCCTCATCGAACTCCTCGACCGTCGTCTCCGGGGCCGTCTCGAACCCTTTTTGCATTACGTTGAAGAGCGTGACCTGGAGGCCCGGCGTGGCTTTGAACAGGATCAAGGCGCGCTCCATCGCGGCGAAGGAACGCTCGGAGCCGTCGAGGGGGAATAGGAGGCGGAGGACCATTAGGGGGCCGATATTGTACATCGTTATAGGTTTTGCCGCTATGCCACCGGCGGTCACGCTGGCCGCGGCGCGCCCTGGAAAGGGATGGAGGCCAGGACCTCTGATTCTAGGGCGGCTGCGTCTTCGGTTGAGATCCCCAGTTTTTCTCGTAACCTTGCTAGCACTGCGTGCTCCTTCGAAGTGACTTCACCGTCTTCGGCCGCGCCTTCAAGAGCAGCCCTGTACACCTCGAGTTTCTTGTAGGCCACATACGTCGGCGTGTTCGAAACGTTGGGCATCGCCGCCTTGGCCACGCCCTCGGCGACGCGTTGGATGGGCGCTATCGCGAAAACGAGCAACGCGGCGGCGAGGATTCCCAGGTACGGCCCGAACCCGCTCTGTTGAAAGAACGTCTGGGCGGCCTCGCTGACAAGGAAAAACGCGGCGATGAAAAACGCGGCGACGGTGCTTTGTTTCACCGTCCAACGGATCTTGAGGTCCACATCGAACAATTGGGTCCGGAGGATCCCGTAGGCCAAGAGCGGCACATAGACCAGCGTAAGCATCGGAACGAAGAGAATGAAACGGAGGTCTCCGACGCCACCCGTGGTCGAAGGCAAGGCCAAAACCGAGATTATCGCCAATATCCGCAACGCGTCACGAATACCAAATGCGATCGCGAAGGCTTTCGCTCGTCTCCTGACAGTCTCGGTACGAGCGCTTCGAAACGCCCAAACGGCCACCACGAGCGCGAATATCGTCACGCCCA
The DNA here is from genome assembly GCA_016207515.1 of Euryarchaeota archaeon. NCBI lineage: Archaea > Methanobacteriati > Methanobacteriota > Methanobacteriota archaeon. Next base: position 37,769 of record JACQPN010000019.1, read on the forward strand.
ACGAAAGCAGATTGTACGTGAAGGACAAGGGTCCCGAACGCGATTCGAAGTGGGCGATGGGGGTCTCGCGGTTGAAACCGCCGATGAACAACCCAGTGTTCGTGAACCAATATGCCTCAAGTAAGGCCGCTACGAGAAGTAGAGCACCTTGGACGACGGGGCTCCTGAACGGCCTTGACAACGGCGTATCCAATGTCGCGAGGAAGAAGAAGTAGAGGATCGGCACCACGATGATGGCCGTCACACCGACCGCCTGCAGGCCAAAGGCCGAGTTCGCATCATCGACCATGAAGAGAAGCCCGGTGGCGGTCCCCGCGACGGTTCCTTCGAAGAAAAGGACGACCGCAAGCCACCGATTGGCTCTTCGCGTGGGCGCGCTGAAGTAGACCACGGCCGCCATCATCCACGCGATGACCAGGGCGAGAAGACCCGGCAGTCCCCAAAGGTTGAAGACAAAGCCCACAGCGACCAATCCTGGAGGATGGTTATAATCCCGATTGTCCGCCTCGCCCTCGGCCCTTGAAACGTCTGCCAAGGACGACCGGCAACGCCGGGAGCAGCGCTCCAACGGACGGAGTCGAGATCAGCCCCTCGCCATCGTCCACGCTTCCGTTGTCATTCGCATCATTGTAGGCCGTCATGGAGCCGTCGCCGTTCTCCGCGATCTTCGGGTTGAGGACCAGTCCGGTCTGGCTGGCCCTTCCCGAATTCGCGCTCTCGCCACCCGAACTCACGGCCGTTACCGTGTAGTGGCACGTGGTCCCCGCGGGGCACGTGGAATCCACGTGTGACCGGGTGTCGCCGAGTCGGGCGAGGAGCCGCGGCTCGCCATCGCCTTCGGCCCTGTAAACACGATATTCTCCTGGCACAGCGCTTCCGTTGTATGCCGGTTCGCGCCACGTGACGCTGATGTCGTTCGCGCCGGGTCCGGGGGCGGCACTGATGTCTTGCGGGTCGTGGGGGGCGACGTTGTACTGGAGGACCGCGTCCTTTTCACCGTCGTCGTCGGAACCGCCGAAGATCAACACGTGCTCACCCGTCCAGACGGCGCTTGCGCAGCAGGCCGGTTCCGGTAGGGTCGCTTCCGAAAGCTCGAGCGTACCGTTCGACGGGTCGAACCGCCAGACGTTTTGTGAATTCGAACCGTTGTCTTCGCCTCCGAAGAGGTAGACGTACTGCCCGCTATACGCGGCGGCAGCGCAACAGATGTTGTCCGTCAATTCACCGATCTTTTCGACGGTTCCCGTGGATGGATCGAACCGCAAGATCTCACCCTTGTTATCCGAGTCGTTCCGCGCGCCGAACAGATAGATCGACGGGCCGACCGACGCTGCGGCCGCGCAGCAGATGTTCCTACTCAGATCACCGATGTCGGTCACACCGTTCGTCGCGGGGTCGAACCGCAGGATATCGTACGATTGCGTGGAGGCATTGTAATCGCCAAAGAGGTACCCTTTCCCGTCCGCCCATCCCGCCGCCTTGCAGCAGATGTTCTTCGTGAGGTCTCCGATGTCCGTGACACTGTTCATTGCTGGATCGAAGCGAAGGATATCGCCCGGGTACCCACTTCCGTTGAAACCCCCGAAAAGGTAAACGTAGTCTCCGCTCCATAGTGCGCTCACCGAGCAGAGTGGCTCCACCAGGTCCGCGACGTGCTCGAATTCGTCGAGCGCGTCGTCATAGCGAAGGATCTCCGCCGTGCAGGCCGTGCCGTTCCTTCCACCGAAGATGTAAGCGTCCTCGCCCGTCCAGACGGAGGCCGTGTCGCCGAGACCGTCGGGAAGGGCTGCCTCGCGAGGCGTCACCGTGTCGCCACGCGGAGTGAAGTTCGCCGCCTGCTCGCTCCTATTGCCTTCCCCCACGACGTTCATCGTGGCGACCGCGTAGAACCATTCGGTCCCGCTGACCCCGCCCGTGTCATCCACGTACGAGAAAGCCGACGAGCCGAGCTCCGCCGCAAGGGCGCCGGGGAATTCGGATGACGTCGCCATGCGATAGAGGCGGTAACCCGTGAAGTTGGTGCCGCCGTTATCTCCCGGCGCTTCCCAACCGAGCGAAATCTGCCCGGCCTCAGGCCCGGAAACGGCGGTCAGGTTTACGGGCGCGCCCGGGTAGCCGAGGCTCGTCGCCGAAACCACACCCGTAGGTTGGCCTTCGCCGGCGGCATTCTCCGCCGTCATCCGGTAATAGACCGTCTCGTGGTTTCCGAGGCCCGTGTGGGTGAAGGAGGTGACGTTTCCAAGGAAGAAACCGCCTTGGCTTGCCGATTGATCGTCACCAAACATGAGGTTGTAGTGCAGGACCGGAGCGCCGCCGTCGCTTGACGGCGGTGACCAGGAGATCGTGATCTCACCGGGGGCCGGACCGCCCGAAGCCGCAAGACCTTGGGGCACCGAAGGCGCCGCGAACGTGGTTGCGGTTGCTTCGTTACTCGCCTCCCCTTCGCCGACGAGGTTAACAGCGGTCAACCGGTGGGAGCGCGTGTGATTTTCCGGGAGCCCTATGTCAGCCGCGTTCGTGGCCGCCGCCGATACGTTCTTGATGAAGGTCCATGGCCCCGCCGACACCCGACCGTAGAGGCGGTAGTGCGTGATGTTCATCCCGCCGTCGCCTGCCGGCGGCTGCCACGATAGGTTGATCGCGTTCCGGCTGCCCTCCGAAACGAAGTTCTCTGGGGCGCTAGGCGTGCTGAAAGAGGTGGCGCTCACTTCAGGCGAGAACGGACTCGGGCCTACGCAGTTTGCGGCGCGCACCTGATAATATCTGGTGACGTTGGCGCCGACCCCCATGGCCTTCCAGCCAAGGATGTACGGCGGGAACGTTTCTAGATTGGGTAGATCTCCACTGGCGCCTCCCCACTTGATTTGCATCGACTCACGAGCGCACCCTCCGTCATCCAACGGGTGTTGCCAGGCCACCTGGACCGTTCCGGCTTCGGGGCCCGCGAACGCGGTGACATCGATGGGTTCGCTTGGGAGGTTGTAGGTCGTCGCGCTGGCCTCGTTGCTCCGTGGACTCTCACCGCTAGCCGTCGACGCCGTGATCCGATAGTAGCGCGTCGCGCCAAGGGGAAGTCCCGTGTCGACGTACGTCGTGACGTTACCGATGGTTGCGAAGAGCGAAAGGCTTCCCGAGGCGCTACCGCGATAGACGGTGTAATTCGTGATGCTCGAGGAGTACGTGTTGTTAAGTGGCGGCTGCCAGGTAAGAGTGATTTCGCCCGAGGCCGGTCCCGCATAAGCGGCGAGGGTTTGGGGGGCCCCCGGCCCGAGCCCGTACCGCACGATCTTGTTCAAGCGGCCGCCATCGTAGCCCCCGAAGACGTAGGAGTTCGTACCATCCCACACCGCACTCGTATAGTCACGCCCCGTGGGGAGCCTGGCGGTCATGGTGGTGACGGTGTCCGTGCCGGGATTGTAGCCAACGATTTCATTGATTAGCACGTTATTGTAGAAGCCACCGAAGATGTACGCGTTGGTGCCATCCCACGCCGCACTGGTGGCGTAGCGCCCGGTCGTGAGGGTGGCGGTCAGGGTGTTGACCGTGTCCGTGCCGGGATCATAGCGCAGAACCTTGTTCGACAGACAATCTTGGGTGTAGCAGCCGCCGAAGAGGTACGCCTTGGTTCCACCCCAAACCGCGCTCGTGAGGTAGCCTCCTCCGGAGGGGAGGGTGCCGTTCATGACAGTGACCGTGTCCGTCGCGGGGCTGTACCGCACGATCTGGTCCAGGACGGCGCCGTCGTAGCCGCCGAAGATGTAAGCGTTAGTGCCGTCCCATGCGGCGCTGGTCCACACGCGTGCCGTGGGGAGGGTGGCCGTCATGGTGGTGACCGTGTCCGTGCCGGGGTGGTACCGCACAATCGTGTTCGAGCGTGAGAATGGGTCCGAGCCGCCGAATATGTAAGCGTTGGTGCCGTCCCACACCGCACTCGCGTAAGCGACTTGCGTGGGGAGGGTGGCGGTCATGTTGGTGATGGTGTCCGTGGACGGGTTGTAGCGCACGATCTTGTCCAGGTAGTTACCGTCATAACCCCCGAAGATGTAGGCGTTGGTCCCGTCCCACACCGCACTCGTCGCGTCGCGTGCCGTGGGAAGCGCCCCGCTCATGTTCGTGGCAGAGTCAGCCCTCGCCTCATCCGCCATCGTGAGACTGACGCCGAGAAGCAACGCTACCAGGAGGCAGATCCACAGAAGGCCGCGGACGCCGTCGAGCGACTCCCTGGCGTAGGGGGTGTTGCCGATAGGGGAATAGGTTGCCAGGGGGAGCCTCGCCTCGCGTCCGGAGTCCTTCTGTGCCCTTAAAGCGTTTATCCTCAACTTCTCGCCGAGTCCACTCTGGAGGCGATACTCTTAAAGGAGCGGTGTGCGGAAAAACTGCAAACCAGCTCCCGGAGGACCCGCCATTAGTGAAATCGTATGACTATCTCGCCGCCGTGAGCCGATCGCGAAGTGCGCGCAACCTCGCGGTTGCACGTCGACCCAATCCGTTCCCGTCGCCGAAAGCCGCGAGAATGGAACCGGCGCGCTCGGCGTTTCCCATCCTTTCCAGGGACAGTGCGATCTTCCACGTGAGATCTGCGACACGTTCCAGGTCGCGCGCGCGATTGAAAACACGTGCCGCACGCTGGTAGGACCGGAGCGCGCCGTCGTAGTCCTTGCGCGTGAATCGAAGATCGCCCCGTTCGTCATCGACGAGCGCGGCCTGCCTCGCCGTGAGGCGCTTCGTGCGTGCAAGTGCCTCAAGCACCTCGTCGTAGGCGGTCTGGTACGCCGCAGGAAGAGCTTCCGCTTCCTCGAGGTCGAGGTCGCGTTCAAGCATCGACAAGACGCGCGCTTCGCCGCCCGCCTCCATGAGATGCCGCATCGCCTCGAGACGACCTTCAATCGTCGCGGTGGCGAGATAGTGATCGGCCAAGGCAAGGTGCCTGCTCTTCGACGAACGGTCGACCGAGCGGAAGAAATTCCGCACGACCTCATGAAGCTCGAAGCCGGACAGCGTCTCGTCGACAAGGAGGCGGCGCCGAAGGGAAAGGAACGCGGATTCATCGCGCCGTGAGACGACCACGTCCGCTTCCTCGGGACTGAAAGGGCCGGGAAAGACCGAAAGGGCCGCGAGGACGCGACGCTCGCTTTCCGAGACAACGTCATAGAGCTCCGACAGGAGATAATCGGTGAGGGGCTCCTCGGGGAGGCCGTCGAGAAGGGTGTCAAGCTTCTCGGGGTTCCCCGCCGTCTCAAGGAGTATGTTCAGGGCGAGCGGATGTCCGCCTACTTCTTTTCGCACGCGCCTCTCCAATCTCTCGGGTATCGGCAGCCCTTTTTTGCCCGCGAAGGTGCTGACGGCTTCAGCGTCCAATCCACGAAGCCGAAGTCTACGAACACGGGCCGGTAGCCACGAGAGACGCGTCCTGGAGATGGCGACCACCTGCGCATCGTCCACACGCTCGCAGAGTGTGCGCAAGAGCCCACGAAGGCCGGAGTCGCGCGCGTTCTGCGCATCATCGAAGACGAGAAGCGACCCGGCCCGTTCAATCAAGTCCATGGCTCGTTCGAGTCGTGGCCGCTCGTCGTTTGAATCGTCCGCTTCGAACAGGGCGGGCTTCACGCCCGCAGCGGCAAGATGGAGCGCGAGCCGCGACATGAGCCACGCCTCGGAATCGACTGTGCGGACCCGGTGCCAGAAGACAGGCCGCTTGTCGCGTTGCTGTCGGGCGTAGCTTGCGACGAGCGAACTCTTCCCGATCCCCGCGATGCCCTCGACGACAACGGGACCAGACGAGGCGCCAAGCGCGGACAATTCGTCGTGACGGCCGACGAAGACCCGGGGCAAATCGGGCGGGGGCGCCTCGATCTGGCTGGCCTCGGCGGACCTCTTGGTGCCGCCCATGAGAATCGTGACGCCGTCGGGTCCGAAAACCAGACTTGCGGTGTTCGCACAGAGTCGATACGTCCGCACATTGGTGTCTAACCGGCGCCACGCGCCCTCGACGAGTCCCGCCTTCTCCATGGCCCTTAGTCGACGGGCCGCGTCCGATTCGGGCATGGAAAGGAGGCCTGCGACACGTCGGGGATGCGCGGGCTCGGCAGCAAGAAGCGAGAGGATCGCCCGGTTGCGAGGCGACGCAATGAGGCGCAAAGCATCCGGCGGCACGCGCGAGGAGTGACCTCGTCCCCTAAAAAAGCGCCGCCAGGCCGGCCACAGATAGGGGCGCCCGAAAAACGTGCACGGCGGGTCAGAACCCTTAATAGGCCCCTCGCAATCTTCCGGACGGGTCTGAGAAGATGGACAGGGACACCCTCACTGGCATCGTCGGAGCAGTCATCCTCGTCGGCGCGATGGCCGGCGTCTTCTATTACGAGAGTGTCAACGCGCCGCCGGTCGTAAACGGCGGCGGGACGGGGGGGACGGGGAACAACACCACGACGAACGGGACGGGCGGTGGCGGCGGTCAACAGACGCTGCCCAATGAGAACGGCAGCGGGACGATCACATGCGGCACGCCCACCGGGACCGCGGGCAATTTCCCGATCAACGTGAAGACCGGGTACACGAAAGTGACAGTTTCATTTACAGCGAATCCGAACGCGGCGGCCGTCACTGGCTTCTCCGCCACGCTCACTAACAGCACCGGCGGGGCAAGTTCTTCGACGGCTGTCGGGACCGGAATCACGGGAACAGGCACTTCGGGAGCATGGAGCCTCACAGCGAGTTGCAATGGCCCGCCGACGGCAACTGTCGCCATCGCTTGGGTGATTTCCCAGAGATAAGGCCCTCACCCCCTTGGGAAAACTTCATCCTTCGGGACGCTCGTCGGAAACTGTGAAGTTGGGCTTCGTCGCGTCGCTACTTCTATTCTCCATGATTGGTGGTTGCACGCAGACCGCTGATGAGGGAAGCGGCCCTCCAACTGACGACCAGGGAAAAGGCCTGACGCCGCCCGAGGATGGCATCGCGAACGACACGCAGATGAACGAAACGACGGCACAACAAGGCACGCGATTCAAGATCGCCGTAGATCATGATCACACGCAAGCCCCGGAAAACAAGGTGCTTGATGTCCCACCCGGCGCCGGTGTGACCGTGATCAAACTTGGCTTTCGTCCGCTCACAACCGCTGGCCCCGCGGCCGCGTGCGAAGGTAATGGGGCGCTAGTGGTGTTGAAGACTCCGAGCGGAAACGAAAGCCGCCGATTGGAGGCGGACACGGGTCCGGCGCTGCCGGACGGCTGGTGCAACTGGACTTCGGGGGGAGTGAAATCGCCCGTCGCCGGAAGGTGGACCGCCGAATTCTCCGGAACGGCCGCCGTGCGGGGAATCGTGGAAATGAGCGCCGACTAGTCAACTGACGTGACGACGGTCAGGACGGGTAAGATGAAAATCGCATTTACGCCCCGCGCTATCGATTTAGCAGACCTCGTTGCGATGGTCAACCTTGGACCCCCGCCTCCCGCGTGGATTCCAAACGTCTACTCGACCGCCTCCCGGAGCTCGAATGCCGCATGGGCATCGATCGGCAACCGGGAAGCGCGCATTGCAAGCGACCTATCCTCCGCGCGCGTGATCATGACGTCCACCAGTGCCATCTCGAGCGCGACGCTCGTGGATGCAACGGGGGCCACAAGAGGCGGCTCGACGGGAAACAACATGCCGACGCTCACGAGCAGCGCGGGCCCATCGGGGGATTGGCGACTTACGATTTCCTGCACAGGACCGAACGCGGTCTCAATTGTCGTGTCGTGGAATGTGTCAGCAAACTAGCCGACAAGTGTCCGATAAGCTGCGCCTGGGGTCGTGCCCGACAATGATTCTTGCTATGCCGGAGACGGTGCCCGAGGAACAAACGTCGCGGCCCCGCAGGAACGCGCAAGGCGGTCCATGCAAGCCCTTGTTCTCTGTGAATCTTGCCGCGGAAATGCGTCGGATCTGGATGGTCATGGGGTTTGTATACAAACACTAATTTGAATACATTGCGAAAACATATATAGTTGCCACGCCAAATAATGACTGGTGACCGAAGTAGTAAGCTTCCGGCCCACATCGGAAGAGCTTGAGATCATCGAGATCGCCAAGAAGACGCGAGGGCTCGACAACACCGCGGACGCCGTCCGGTTCCTCATACGCCGTGGCGCGTATGAGCCCGGAAGCCTCGCCGACGAGCCGGTTTTCCGGCTCCGAGCGCCAAAACGGTTCCGAGGCGGGGAAGGCATGACCAGCAAGGAGCTGGATGAATCGCTTTACGGCGGGAAACCGTAATGCGCCTCATCGCGTGGGACACGTGGGCGTTCCTCGAAAGCTACTTCGAATGGCCAAGGCACGAAGCTGTCCGGGCGCTCCTTGCGGATGCCAGCATGGTATTCACGGTCCGCGATGTGGTGGCGGAGAGTTTCAACCACATCGTCCATAAGACGGGACGCACAGAAGAGGCGTGGACGTGGCTGGAATCGCTCTCCGCAAGCCGCGTGAAAGTGTACGAACCGTCGTTTCGGGACGTCTACGCGTTCATGGGGCAACAGTCAAGAACCGGATCGTTGAGTTTCACCGATCACGCACTCGCATACGCGGCCGTGCGAGACGACGTCGTCGAGATCGCCACGGAGGACGCCGAATTCAGACGGTTGGACCTCGTGCCGATATTCGCCCGATCATAGGCCGTGTCCAGTCCAGGATGGCAGATTCTCGGATCGACGTCGCTGCGCCTCACACAAGAACCGGCTCCAGAATAGGCCGCGCCATTCAACCGCAATCACCCTTCCGCCGGCCCACCCGGTCATTTGATCCTCGACCGGTCGCCGGAAACGCACGGCGGCAGCGCCGAAGCGACCTCGCCTGAAAGTCTGGAAAAGTCGGATAGTTGGCCGCGACCAATCCACGGGTTCCGTCAGCCGAACGTCACGGTCACGCCAGGCGGGAGCTCCGTCGCTCCTTCCGCGGCCACCTGCGTTTCGAAGCCGACCTCGATCGGCGCAAGGGTCTTCTTCCCGTGCCCCGCGCGGATCGCCGAAAAGTCGATCATCCTTTTTGCCCCCGGCCGCATTACGAGTGCGACGCGTGAATGCCGATTGAAATCCTCGAGACCATAGCCCGTTGCGGCCGCGATCTCCTCCGAGAACGTGGCGACCTCTTCGGGGCTTGGCACATTGTCCCATGACATGCGCGTCCTTGAGGGTCCCACGAACTCGTATGCCTTGCACTCGATGAAATCAGGTTTGGCGATCTTGTCGAGTTCAATGAACTCGGCCGTCGCGTCCATGTTCCATCCCTTGATTATCGTGTGCCGGATCACCTTTCGGCATTCAAGCGACGGTAGGATCTCCAGTGTCTTCATGACACGCGCCCACGCGTCTTTCGTGGTCGGGACCCCGAGTGAGTTGAACATCGTCTCGTTCACCGAGTCGAGGCTCACGTACAACTGTGTCGGGAGCGGGTCCAACGTGGCGAGTATCTCTGGCGTCGTTCCGTTCGTCACGAGGAACGTCGACACGCCGCGGTCGTGCATCTCCGAAATGAACTTCGCGAGCTTCGGGTAGAAAGTGGGCTCGCCCGTGAGGCTGATGGCGACGTGGCGCGGTTGGAGCGCTTCGGCGAAGCGCTCCTTCGACACGCGGGGGTCGCCTTTGAAGCCTGAAAGGAGTCGCCGCTGCTGCTTGATGGATTCCTCTATTATGAACCCCGGTTCGTCCCAGTGCCCGGCCAACTTGTCGTCCCATCCTTGGAAACGCCAGCAATAAAGACAGGTCTTGTTGCAGTAATTGACGACCGGCGTCATCTGAAGACAGCGGTGACTCTCGATGCCGTAGAACTGGTGCTTGTAGCAACCCGCTCCACCGGAAAGCATCGACTTCGTCCAGTGGCAGACCTTGACCCCGCTGTGCTCGCCCACAAGGCCGTAGCCCTGTTTTTCGAGTATCTGGCGAAGAGCCTGGTCCACGAAGGGCGGCTAAAGCGCAGCGGCGTATAAGGGTTTCTTCGGCGCCGCCACCTGATCATCTCGAAGCAAGCCTTGGCGAAATCCGAGTCCTACGTGAACGCGCGTTTGATCGCGAGGTCCTTCATCAAGGCGGATGAAGGCGTAACCGAGAGATCGACCCCCCGATCGCCGTGAAGAAGCCGGTGACCCCCAAAACACCGGAGAGCGCCCTATTCACGCGGTGGTTGAGGTTCAGTCCCAGTAGGAAGACGGCGAGGAACATCATGCCGACGACGGAGGCGAGGTCGGGGAGCAGCTCGATCTGGAACGCTATCCAGGGTTGGACGCCTCCATAGCAAGATAAAGAGTGTGGCTTGTGCTCGGGGGCTCATTGCCCAACGATAGTGACACGCGTGGTCGTCACGTCTTGGATCGGCCTATCGGCACTGTCCGTCTGGACCGATGCGATCGCCGCGACGATCTCCATCCCGTCTATCGTCTGCGCAAAGACCGCGTACCCGGGAGCCCCACTGTACTGGATCTTGAAGTTGTCGTCGTCGAGCCTGTGCTGCGGCCCGTCGCAGACGTAGAACTGCGCCGTCGCGGTATCCGGTTCGGTCTCGCGTGCCATGCCCCACGCTCCGTCCCAATGGCGTAACCCGGTCTGGTTCTCCAGTTCGATCGAAGGGTATGTGGTCGGTTTTTCGGTACCGTTTGCCAAGACCCCACCGCCCTGTATCACGAAATTGTCGATGACGCGGTGGAATACCGTGCCCTCGTAGAACCCGTCGGACGCGTACTTGATGAAGTTCGCAGTCGAGATCGGCGCCTTGTTCTCGAAGAGCTCCGCGACGAACCACCCCGTCGTGGTGCAGATGATCGCAAGACGGTTCGATGCGGCGTGATCCATCCTCGCCGCCGAGAACTCGAAGGCCGTGCGGTTTCCGAGGACCCCGGCCTTGTCCACAGGACACGCGCCCGTGTGGTCGAAAGGGCCGGTGTAGCCGGTCGGGCCGGTCCCAAGGCAACCCGCCACTCCCATTGCGAAAAGAAGCGCTGCGACGCCGAGCACGGGGCGTTTCATGGCGGCCGCTGGAGGGCATTGTGGGTAGAAAAAACCGCCTCTTGTGCCGCGTAGTCGTGAACTCAAACGCGGCGGCGCAGCGCGACGAGCGCGATGCCCGCGGCGCCAAGAATCGCGAACGCCTCGAACCCTGGCGATTTCTTGTCCGTGGCTGTGTTCCCGCCAGTGGCCTTCACGGTCATCTTGCCCGTCATCGTGGAGGGGTGGAGATTGCAAAGGAACCCGAAGGTCCCGGCCTTCGACGCGCTGAACGCCACGCTTTCGGATTGGCCGCCGTTGAGGTTCTTCGTGTGATAGGCGTTGTATGGCGCCTCGACGAACCACAGGTTGTGCGGCAAGTCCTTATCGTCGTTGGTCACGTTGATTACCACATCGGCGCCCTGGTCGACGGTGAATTCGTTCGGTTTTCCGCTGTTCGGCGTCACGATGATCGTGCTAATGTCCTTGAAGCTCATGGCGAACGTACTATCGGCGCTGACGAGTCCGGCGGCGGAGATCACAAGGAAGCCCGCGAGGGTAATCACGAGGATGGCGTTTTTTTGTTTTGACATGCCTACCGCTCGACGATTAGGAATATATTATAAGAAGATTTTGGCGGGGCAGTACGGTACCGCCCCGCAATTGATCCTTTCCTACGCGCTCGGCGCGTCCACTTCGTTGACGACGAAGCCGTTCAATTGGACGGAGGCGTCGGACGTGAGACGCACGACCAGCGTGTCACCAGGCACGTAGGTCGACCAGAAGTCGAGGCCACCCTCAAGGCTGTAGGTGCCGAACACGGTTCCCGCAGCGTCCTCCACACTCGCGAAGTCGAAGCTCGTTTCGACGTCGAAGTCCTCAAAGTGGGCGCTCACGGCGGAGGCCCCGGGGACGGTCCTCGTCCAGACGACGTTCGCATCGGCCGGGTACGGGTGTGGCGTCTCGATGGGCGTTATGGCCACCACGTTGAGTTCGGGGCCGGGACCTTCCACCGGAACGGACGTCCCCTGCCAATAGGCCTCGCGCACCGCGTGGTTCGCCTCCATGTATGGCTTGGCGAGCCCTTTCACGGCCGGCGGCGCTGGTATCGAGTAGTCGCCGCTTTGAACGACGGCCACGATGTCGTCGGTGGACCGTGCGTCGATGTGGCCCCAGCCGATTTCAGCCCAGGGTGCCACAGGCACCACGCCGACGTCGCCGTTCCAATGGAGACCGGCCAAGTAGACCGTGCCCGTCTCAAGCCAATCGTTGTAGTAGGCGCTCTTGTTCAATGCAGCGCGCATCTCGACGTTACCGACTCCCATGGACGGGACGAAGTCCCCGCCGCTGATGCCACCCGTGTAACCGCTCGCCGCGCGTAACGCATAAATCGCGCCTGCCGTGGTGCCGGCCGCCGTCGGGCAAGAGAAACTCGTGCCTCCGGTCTCGACGGTCGCATTGTGCGACGTGCGGTCCGCCGCCGTCACAGTGTAGTTGCTTGCGATGTCCGGATAGACGGTGGACGCCATTATCTCGCGACCCTGCCCACCTTCCTGCGTCCCCGTGACGGAGATCACCCATGGGACGCCGTCGAGGGAATCGGTGGGAAGCGGCGAAGGGTCGTTTCCCGCGCTCACGAAGATTATCTTCCCCGCGTCGTAGGCCTTCTTCGTGGCCTCCGGGACCTCGGGTCCTCCAAGCGGGACGTTTCCGGCCGCGCCCACGGAGATACTGATCACGTCGATCCACGGCTGCTCGGCCGCCCACTCGACCCCTTCGGCGAGTGTGAGGAGGTCAACGGCGGTCCCGTCCGTCTCAGGTTGCACTTGGACTATTATCGCACCCGGGAACGCGTCGAGGACGGTCGACGTCGTCGCCGTGCCGTGACCCTGCGGGTCCCGTATCTTCACCGTCTCGGGCCGCGCATCCATTGAGATCGCGAGGACGTTGGTGCCCGCGAAGTAGACGAGTTCGTGGGACGGGATGCCCGCCCAGTTGCCGGCGTCCGAGGCGACAGCGCTGCCGAAGTCGTTTGTGAAGTTGAGGTTAACGACGCGCGGCGCAGCGGAATCGGAGGCGTTCAAGAAGTCGCCAAGCGGCAGGTTGACGCCAGCGCGCCTGTACGTCTCGTGGTACGGGTTTACGCCCGTGTCGACGACCGCGACGACCACGCGCGGGCCGTAGGGATCGGTCTCTTCGGCCGTGACCGTGAGAAGCGCCGAGTCGCTGAGCGACGCCGTGTCCGTCGCGCCTATCTCAGCGTTGTAGACGCCTGGCAGCGTGTAAGTGTGTGAGACAACGGTCGTGCCCGCACTGAGGCTCGTCGATGCCCCGTCGCCGAATTCGAGGGTCGCCGTCGAGATGGCGTTGTCCCCCGCGGTCACCGTCGCAGTGTAGGTGATGCTCGAACCCTCGTCGATGTTCCTGTCATCCGCCGTGAGCGAGACAGTAGGGCCGGCCGATCCCCCGCCCGCGACAATCGCGATGTCGTCAAGGGCGTAACCCTCCGCCGGGAGGATTGTTACGAAATCAGAAACGAAATGGAACCTGACCTTTGCCGAGGCAGAGCCGGAGGCCGGCCCGAGGGGCACGGTATACTGCGCCCAGTCGCCCTTGTCGCCAGTGAATTCCGCGACCTGCGTCCAAGAGGCGCCGTCATTGCCACTGGCAAGGACGTACATGAAGTCGAAATCGAGTTCGACCGCCCCGCGGAGCCAGAACGTGAGCTGAACGTCCGGCGTCGCGCCGAGATCAAGCGACGGGCTGTCGAGCTTTGTATCTTCGCAATCACCGTAGAAGGCGAACAGTTCTCGATCGAAAATCCACCCGAGGGGAGACCCGTCGCGTGCCCCGAATTCTGACAGGTGCCATCCAGGCGCTGCGGGGGCCGCCGGGTCCCACGTGGCGCCATTGAGGTTAAGCCCAGCTTGACCCGTGAATAGCCCCGTGCCACAAGGCGAAGCCCCGACGAACCGTGTCGCAGCCCATCCTTGGACACCATCGTCAAAGTTCCAACCTGTGGGACCTGTCGCCGCAGCAATCGGGCCAGCAAGAGCCGCGAAAGGCGCGGCAAAGACCAGCATGGCAAGTAATAGGGACTTAAGCAAGCGTGATTGAGCGGTCGTTCTGTTGGACATTATGTGTGTCTCCCTTACGGCGAGCCTCGGACGCCGTTGGTTCTGAGACCGCTTGTGGGTTCATAAGTTTTCTGGGAACTATGACTACGCTTTCACTAGCGAAGGCGGCCGTTCACCGTCCGGAAACGGTCTCTTGTTACCCCTTGCGGTTACATCGTGTCAGGCGCGCGCACACCCAAAAGATCGAGCCCGTTACGCAGCACCGTCTTCGTCGACTCTGCGAGGAACAGGCGATTCTCGCGGACATCTGGCTCGGCGAGGAGGACGGGGCAATCCCTGTAGAACACGTTGAAATCGCGCGACAACTGGAGCACGTACATCGCGATCTGGTGGACGCGTAGCGTCGCGGCGCAATCCGCGACCACCTGCGGGAACCGCGCCAAAGTCGTGAGGAGCCTCACTTCAGCGGCCTCCAACGGCACTGAATCGTGGGCGCGCGGTGCCGTCTTCTCCTCCGCGGCCTTCCTGAGGATGCTCGCGCAGCGGGCGTGGCTGTACTGGACGAACGGCGCGGAGGCACCTTCGAAGTCCAACGCCTCCTCCCAACGGAAGGTTATGGCCTTCTCCGCTTGGACGGCCGCGATGTTGAATCTCAAGGCGCCGATCCCGACCACTTCCGCGATCTCGTCCATCTTCTCCGGCGGCAAGTCGCCCGTCCTGCGCTTCTTCACCTCTTCGAGCGCGAGTTCATGGGCCTCGTCCATGAGGTCGTCAAGATACACGACGCGTCCACGCCTCGTGCTCATCTTCCCCTCTGGAAGGCTCACGAAACTGTAGAAGACGACCTCCGGTTCGCGCGCTTCGCCAAGGAGGTGAAGGCCCACATTCAATTGTTGGACCGTGAGCTTGTGGTCCTCGCCTAAGACGTCGACCACGCGGCCGCCCGGTCCAGCGCGCTTGAACTTGTCCGCGTGGTAGGCAAGGTCGCGCGTCGTGTAAAGCGTCGTCCCATCCTTTCGGACGAACACCCATTTCGTGTTCTTGCCTTGGATCCCGTAGGGCGCCATCTCGATGTGGAATGCGCCGCCCTCTTCGACGGTCTTGCCGGTCGCCTTCAGGCTTGCGACCACTTCGTTCACGGCGCCTCCAAGCACGTGTTGGCTCTCCCAGGCGAATTGCTGCTCCATCACGTTGAGGCGAGAAAGGCTCTCGCGCATTCCACCCAAGACCGCGTCGATGCTGGAACGGATGTCCTTGGCGACATCCTTGTCGCCGTTTTCGAACCGTCGTAGCATCTCGTTCACGGCACGCTCGACTTCCGGGTCTTTTTCTGCGAGCTCGTGGGCCTTCTGATAGTATGAGACGAGCGCGTGGTCGCCCTTTGCCCTCGTTGAAGGCGCGACGTCGCCGGCTTTGAGATTCATCCGGCCCCAGGTGAGCAAGACCACTTGTTTTCCCATGTCGTTGACATAGTACTCGGTGACGACCTCGAGCCCCGCCGCTTTCAACACGCGCGCGATGGAATCCCCGACGATCGGGTTACGGGCCCGCCCGACGTGGAACGGCCCGTTCGGATTGGCGCTCGTGTGCTCGACGATGACCTTGACGTTCTTCGCCGGATGCTCGCCAAAACGCTCGCCCATGGCCTGAAGCGCCCCGAGGGCTGCCTTGGCGAGGTATTCGGTGCGGAGGGTGACGTTCACGTAAGGCCCGTCGGCGGCGGCCGTGGCGTCATCCATCTTGAAGCGGGCGGCGACCTCTCCAGCGATGTGCGGCGGGGCGCGGCGCGCTTTCTTGGCGATCGGGAAGCACGGAAGCGCAAAGTCGCCTTTTCCCTCGGGTGCTGTGTCGAGTCGGGGCGGCACGTCGTGGTCGAACCCGGCATCGTTCAAGGCCGCTTGGAGAGCGTTTCGGACCCGGTCGTGGAAATCGCCCAGCGGATCGTGGCTCACGGGCTCACGAAGTGGGGAACGGATATAAGAATGATAAGGGCCCGTGTGACGATCGGGTCGGAGCGTCAACGGGAGGCGACGGGCGCGCGCGGCAAGGCGGATGGTGCGCCTCATCGTCGAGGCGGAGGCCTTACTGACCGCGTCCCACGTGGAACCGTAGGATCGCGCCCATCCCACCGAAGGCGTTCGTGAACGTCTCGCCTTCGGACGTGTCCCCCGCGATTATCTCCACGCGAGTGCCCCGCGTCGAGGCGAGGTCGGACATCTCCTCGACGATGTCCACCTGACCGCCGATCGTGCGTTGCGACGTGCCGCATTTTTCGCAAGGGCCAAGACTGTTCTCGAAGGTGTCCACATCACCGACCGTGTGCTCGGTCTTGTCGCCGCAGTTGCCGCATTCGACGCGGACCCGGTGCTTACGGAGGCGCTCGGAGAGGATGAGCACATCCACCGCGCCAATCTCGATCATGCGCCGGATCTCGGCCTCGCCGTAGGCCGCGAGCCCGTGCTCCCTCACGATCTCGCGCATGAACCTGCCCAAGAGGTCCTTCTCGCGGGTGAGTCCCACTTGTTTCAGGGTCTCATGCGCCGCTTCGACGAGTTCCCGTAGTCCATGCTCGTCCGTGTAGCCGGTGTCGAACGTCTCCATTATCTTCTTCTGGATCTCGTGATGGAAGAACCCGCCGTCGACAACGTAGTTCTTGGTCGCTCCGGGACCGCCAACGAGGACGCCTTTCAACTCCTTTTCGGCGAGGAATATCGTGGACGCCTGCTCTCCGCACTTCTTGAAGAAATTGTCGGCCGCCTCCTCGATGAGGCGTTCGAGACGGCGCTGCGACTGGCCCCCCATCGTGTGCTTCCTTGGGACGTTCGATTCGAAGTTCTTCACGAGCTCGATGCGCTCGCCGCGCAAGAATCCGATCGTGCACTCGCCTCGATCTACGAGGAGGAGCCCATATGTCTCGGTATGGGAGAGCATGGAGAGGAGCGGTTCGAGGAAGAATTCGCTGTCGCAACGGTACATGAACGAAGGGAGCGGCTGCGGGGGGATGACGACAAGCTGGACCATGCGCGTCTGGTCGTTTCCAACGGCCTTGGCGCCGGTGAATATCACCATCCCGTTCTCCGGCGGGGCTTTGAACTGTTTGAGGCGAGAAAGTATGGATTCGATGGCGCCTGTCACGTTCTTTCTCGTACGCGTCGACTTGATGTTGCTCGATTGGCTGTATTCATTCCTAAGGTAGCCCGAAACGTCGCTGATGAGCTTACCCGGCGGTATGTAGACGCTCACCATCTCAGTGCCGCGCCCCTTGATCTTCTGGAGCTCTTCGAGCGCCTTCTTGAACTCGTAGCGCGCCCGCTGCTTTTCCGGGTCCAACTCCTGAGCCATGTTTGGCCGCGTCTATGAGGGAAGCCGTCTTTAAAGTATCTTTATTAAAGGGGCGCCCATTGCGAGTCCGATGAGCGGCGTCAGGGTCGCGGTCTCCATCGGCGGTTCCGTCTTCATCGATGAGAACGGCCCTTCGCCCACTTACGCGAGGCAGGTCGGAAAAGTCATCTCCGACGCTTCAAAGACGGCGAAATTGGTGATCGTCGTCGGGGGCGGAAGCACGGCGCGCAGGTACATAGCCGCAGCCCGGGACCTCGGCTCCGAAGAGGCGACGCTTGACGACCTGGGCATCGACGTGACCCGCATCAACGCACGTATCCTCATCGCGGCCATTCCACAAGCATATCAGCGGCCAGCGCACACGTTCGACGAGGCGCTGACGGCGTTGAAGCACCAGGACGTGGTCATCATGGGCGGGACGCACGCGGGCCACACGACCGATGCGGTCGCGGCGATGGCGGCCGAGAAGATCCGGGCGGATCGACTCGTGATCGCAACTAACGTGGACGCGGTCTACGATTCGGACCCGAAGACGAACCCGGCGGCGAAGAAACTCACGAAGCTCACCGCCGACGAACTGGTCCGCATCACATTCACCATGAGCGCCTCGGCGGGAAGCGCTGGCGTGGTAGACCCCCTGGCCGCGCGCCTCATCGCAAGAAGCCGCATCCCGACCGGAATCGTGAACGGAAAGGATCTCGAAGCGCTCTCGAAGGCGATCCTCGGCAAGGACTTCCCGGGCTCACTGGTCGAACCCGCGAAACGGTGACAAGCGCATGGAGACGCCCATTCGGCAGAGCCACAATCCCATTCTCGAATCGAGGCCCATCTAATGACAGACACCATAGTCAACCACGGACATTGCCTGATGTGCGGACGGGTCGTCACGTTCGGCGATAAGACCTGCTCCGACAAGTGCAAGGGCGACCAAGAGGACATGCAGAAGAAACGCAAGCAGTACATGCTGATGCTCTACGGGGCCATGGGGTTCGCGCTGCTACTGTTCGTCCTGCAGGCGATGGGGATCGTGAGGTAGGGAAAACCGGCTTTCCTGTACCTTTTCATCGCACCTATTACTGGACCGTTAGCCAGAGCGCCCCCTCGGAAATGCATAAATATATGTTATAATATATAACATATCGATGGCTTCCTCGGTCACGACCGTCGCTCTCGATGAGAACGCCCGCCAGTTGTTCGGAGAGCTTCGCGACCGTTACAAGGCGAAGAACTTCAGCGACCTGGTGAGGATCCTTTTCAGGAAGGAGAAGGACCTTCCCGAGTCGATGTTCGGAGCCTTTTCGGATCTTCCGCGCTGGACGGCCCAGGCCAAGAAGGAAACCCGCGGAAAGGAACGGACGGACGGTTGGAAGCTCTGACGTACCTCATCGACACTTGGTGCTGGGTCGAGTACCTCGGTGGGGAGGTTAGGGTTCTGAAACCGATTCTCGAGGGGCGCAAGCACTACAGCAGTCTTCTGACCCTGGCCGAGGTCTCGGACGTCGTGAGGCGGAGCGGGCACGACGATTCCGACCGTTGCATCGATTTCATAGCGATGCACTCGACGATCCTCGATCCCGACCCGATGATCGCGGACGCCGCGGGTCGGACGCGTGCCGCGCAGCGGAAAAGGAAACGCGACATGGGTCTCATGGACGCGCTCATCTACGAGACCGCGCAGGCCAACGAGCTGGTTCTCCTCACCGGGGACGAGGACTTCAAGGGCCTCGACGGCGTGGAGTTCGTCGACGGCGACTGATTCGAACTATCGCCTCCATGGCGTGAAGTCTCGGAAATATTTGGAAAAGCGCTATCCACGCGGAGGGCCCCGCGACATCTTGCGCACGATCTTCCCCATTCTCTCCTCCCGCTTCGCCTCTATCCTAAGGAACGCCTCGTCGCGTGTTCCCGTGGCGACTAGGACGACGATGCGCCCGATCCGACCGCGCCCGGTGCGTCCACGCCTCTGGATGGTCCGTATCTCGCTGGCGACGGGCTCGTAGAAGACGACGAGGTCGACGGCGGGGATGTCTAGTCCCTCCTCGGCGACGCTCGATGCTACGAGCACGTTGAAGCCGCCAGTCCGGAACTCGTCCAGTATCTCGCGCTGGCGCTCCTGGCTCAAGCCCTCGTCGCCTTCGTTTCGGCTCGCTTGCCCCACGAAGCGCGTTGCCGAGATGTGCATCGCGTCGAGCATCTCCATGATCACGCGGATCGTGTCTCGGTACTGGACGAAGACGATCACCTTGCTAGACGTACTCTCGGCAAGCTGCGCCTTGACTATCTCGAGGAGCGCGCTCATCTTCGGGTGCGACGTCGAGGGAAAGTCTTGGAGGCTCCGTCTCGCTTCGACGATGCGAGGATCGTTGAGGAAGGTCGCCTCGGAGCGTGCGGGTTTCTCCTTCTTCGCCATGCGATCGAGATAATCCGTCAACGGAAGGGTGCCTTGGGTCTCAAGGAGTTCGAGGCAATGGGCCGCGTGGACGCCGATGGTCTGGTCTTGAAGGAGGGGGAAGAGCGTCTTGTTCCCGCGGCCTATCGCCGCCCGGAGGGCGTTGCCCGCTTTGATGAGGTCGCCTTTGCCGACGTACTCGGGGGGCTTAGGGGGCACGAAACCTCTGGCCTGGAGTCTCTTCACGCGTTCCCGCAATGTCGCATCGAAATGCGTCGCGAGGCGTTTCATGTACCCGGGGAGTTCGACACGGACGATCCCGGCGTCGATCGTCGCCACGTACGGGGCCACATCGGCGTCCGCCTCGGTGCGGATCTCGGCGGACGTGAGCCCCAAGGCCGCCATCACGTTCTCGATTTTTGCCCTCGATGAGCCTGGAGACGCCGTTATCCCGAGGAGTCGCGGGGGCTCGGGGACAGAGAGAGCGCGTGCGGCCACGTCCACGTACGCATAGGCGCCGGCCGCCCGGTGGGCCTCGTCGAAGATGACGAGAACGCAATCGTCGAGCGTGTAGAGTCCTGCCTCAAGGTCGTTTCGGACGGTCTGCGGCGTTGCAAGGACGATGCGCGAGGCGTCCCACAGATCCTTGCGCTCTTGGGCGGGGACGCTTCCAGTGAAGAGGGATGTCGGGGTCTCCTTCATAAGGGCGAGCATGGAGTCCTTGTGCTGCTGCGCCAAGGGACGCGTCGGGCTCAAGAACAACACTTTTCCGCCGCTGGACTTGATTATCGCGTCCGCGATGACCAACGCCGCGACCACCGTCTTTCCCAGGCCCGTCGGAAGGACGACAAGGAGGTTTTCCCGTATTGCCCGCGCAGCGATTGCGACCTGGTACTCGCGCGCCTCGACGGCCCCGGCCCGTATCATCGGATGCGAGACGTGGCCGTCCACGATCTTGAACGGGGCGTCGGCGGGTGCGGCGGGCGACGGGTGGCCCTTGGCGCTTTGGTAGAACTCGCCGAGGCGGGATTGCTTCGGGGCCACACCGCGGCATCGGGCGGGGCGGGCTTAAACCAGCCGTCGTCGCTGCCGGTGGAGGCGGCAAGGAATAACCGTGGGAAGGGCTTCGCCAGTCGTGGAAGACGCTTCGACCCCGGCAAGACCGGGCCCCGCGGGCCCTCCCTTTTCGACTTGGGCGCGCCGGTTCCTCATCGTGGGGCACAAGGCCCGCACCGACGGCGATTTCAACCTCAAGGACGTCCCGGGAACAAGTGGCCGGCTCGACGTCCTGGCCCGTTGCCTCACGACCGGGCTCCTGATCTCCAACGGCATCAGGAAAGACACGGCGGTGTACCTTCTTCTTCGCGGTCCTCCGGGGCCCATGAAGGTGCTGCGCTTCGACGGGGCGTCCTTGAAGAACCTGAACCCCGACGAGCGAAGCGCCGCTACCCTGGTCCAGGCCGCTTCGCGCGTCCCCGTGGGACCGGGCGGTTGGCTGGAAGTGGCAACCGGCATCGCAGTGGCGCTTGCGGACGAGGCGCTCTTCAAAGCCGAATTCTCCGACCTCACGCGTGTGATCCTGTCGGAGGGTGGCGAGGACCTGGACAGGGCCGCCTTCGAGAAGGCTGTGGTCATCCTCGGCGGACACACGGATGTCGATGAAGCGGATCTACGACTTCTTCGAGCCGGAGACGCCGTGCGGATCCGTTTGGGGCCCCTGTCACTCCATGCCGATCAGTGCGTTACCGTCGTCCACCACGTCATAGACTCAAAAGTGGGTCGAAAGGGAGGCAGCGCGGCTTTAAAATTATTGGGAGGCTGAAAGATGAAGGCACGCGCTGCTATAGGGATAAGGGCCCAGCGGTCTAAATATGTTGCGTTTTGATGGTAAACTTGTCCGAAAATAGCGAAAGCATATGCTTGACGGGAGGCCGCGAATACGTCAGAAAAACGGTTCCGGCGAATCATCGGTCACGCATCGGACCCTTCGCGCCGCGACCCTAACATGTCCGCCCCCAAGGCATCCGTGACCCGGTGACGACGCATCGGTCTCAAATGATTCCGGGGGTCGGCCCCGGTCTTTGAGGCACTCGTGGCGGGGTGCCGACGATGTGGCTCAAAAGCGTGAAGCGCTCGCCAAAGTCGGCGAAAACGTCGATTTTCGGTCAATGCTGATGTCGCGAAAAGCAGTGGAACTACGAAAAGCGCCATCACGGGGCGAGGACAAGGAGGCTCTGCGCCGCCCGCGTCGACAACTCGATGATGGGATTCGGGTAGACGCCGATGACGACGACGGCGATCATCGCAAGGACGACTGCCGCCGTGACGCCCCTCGGCATCGCGATGGGCCCGGTCGCTATCGTCTCCTCGACGTACATGTAACGCACGACCCGGGCGTAGTAGAAGAGCGAAAGCGCGCTATTCAATATCCCGGCGATGGCCAACCAAAGGAGCCATTCCTTCCCGGGAAGGCCCGCCACCGAAACGGCGGAGGAGAACAGCACGAACTTCGACGCGAAGCCCGCGAGCGGCGGGAGGCCCGCAAGCGAGATGAGGAAAAGCGCCATGGCGAACGCGATGAGAGGCGCTCTCTTTCCGAGGCCTCGGAAATCCTCGATCCTGCCCGAGAAACCAGAAACGGCGAGCCCGGCGACGACGATGAAAGCGCCCATCGTGATGAGCGCGTGCGTCAGGATCTGGAAGATTCCGCCTGTGACACCGTACACGGTCCCAACGGCGAACGCTATAAGGATGTAACCGGCCTGGGCGATGGATGAGTACGCAAGCATCCTCTTGATGTCCGTCTGGCTCAAGGCGACGAGGTTCCCGACCGTCATCGTGAGTATCGCGAAGATGGCGATGGCGACGTCCCAATTCGCCTTGACTCCTATGAGGGCGATGAAGAGTATCTTGAAGAGTGCTGCGAAACCCGCCTTCTTCGTACCGGCCGCAAGAAGGCCTGAGACCGGCGTCGGCGAGCCCTCGTAGACATCAGGGGCCCAGAGGTGGTACGGGAACATCGCCACCTTGTAGCCGAAGCCGGCGAGGAGCAGGATAGTGGACAATACGAGAAGAGGGTTGAACGCGGGCGCGCCCGTGAGAAGCCGTGATATCGCGGCGATGTCCGTGGTGCCGGTGATGGCATATATCATGCTGATGCCATAGAGGATGAGGGCACTCGACAACGCCCCGACGATGAAGTACTTCATCCCGGCTTCCGCGGAGGCGGAGGCCTCCCCGGGGGAAGCGGTCGCCGAAGGTCCTCGATGGGCCTCCATCGCATGACCGGCGTCGCCGCGCGACGGGTCGACCAGTGGCTCGACGCTTCGCTCCGGCGACCTCGCGTCCTTCTTGTGGTAGGTCGCGAGAACGTAAGTGGCGAAGGACGCGAGTTCGAGCCCCAGGAATATCGTCAATAGTTCGCGGCCAGAGGCGATGACCATCATGCCGACCGTGCTGAAGATGATGAGACCGTAGTATTCGCCTTCGTTACCGCGCCCGACGTTCCTCGACGATGCAGTGGTCCCGCTGAGTCTCTGGAGGTATGCGGGGCTTCCAAGCACCATGAGGAAAGCGACGGCGATGAAGATGAGTTTCATCACTTGCGCGAAGGGGGTGATCTCGTAGACGCCGAAAAGCAGCGGGCCCGCAAGCGTCGCCTCCGGTATCCACGACGTGAGTCCGGAAGGGAAAAGCGTCCCGAAGGTCCACCAGCCCGCGATAAGGAGGGCGAGCGCCGTCATCCAAGCAAGAAGCCTCTTGTTCTCCACGAAGAGGCCGACGACGGGAAGGGCCACGGCGAAGACCAAGAGCAGTAGCTCCGGTGCAAGGGCGGCCTCGCTCGTCATAGTCCACCTCTCGCGGCCGCGAGTATCGCGGCCGTTGCAGGGTTACTGAAGTCGTTGAGGTACGACGGGAGGAGCCCAAAGCCGACAATCAACACGATGAGTATCATGAGGGGAATGGCCTCGAACGCGTGCCAATCCGTGAGATGGTGCGTCTCGACCTTTGTCGTGAGCGGTCCGAAGAACGACCGTTCCAATGCCCACAGGTAGTAACCCGCGGTGACGGCGACGGAGGCGATCGGTAAGATTATCACCCATCCGAAGGCGTCCCACGTGGCGATGAAGACCTGGAGTTCGGCGACGAAACCCGCCATCCCGGGAAGCCCCAACGAGGCGAGGCTCGCGGCGACCATCGCAAAAGTGGCGTTGGGCATCTTCTGCGCGAGGCCCCCTAGTTCGGGAATCTGCCTCGTCCCGGCGGCGTGCCCCACGAGACCGCACATCATGAAGAGGGCCGGCGAGATGAGGCCGTGGGCGAAGAGCATGAAGATGGCGCCGTTGATGCCGATGGGGTCGCCGGTAACGAGACTAGCCGCGATGCCAAGGAAGACGAAGCCCATGTGCGACACGGAAGAGTAGGCGACGAGCTTCTTCAAGTCCTTCTGTGAGAGGCATATCATCGCGCCGTAGAGGATGGACAATATGCCGATGACGAGAAACCACGGGACGAACCATTGGGCGCCGAACGGAAGGGCGGGAAGCGCGATCCGCAGGAATCCGTATGCGCCGAGCTTCAACAAAACGCCGGCGAGCATCACGGAACCGGCCGTCGGTGCCTCCACGTGGGCATCGGGGAGCCACGTGTGGAACGGGACCATCGGGAGTTTCACGCCGAAGCCGATGAAAAGGGAGCCGAAGATGAGGATCTGAGTTGCATGTGGGATAAGCGGCGCGGCCTTCGCTATCTCCACCATCGAGAAAGTTCCCACACCCGTCTCGAAGTAGATGGCCATGAAGCCGAGGAGCATCACGAGCGAGGCGGTGAACGTGTAGACGAAGAACTTGATCGCCGCGTACTTCCGCCGGGGACCGCCCCATATGGCGATGATGAAGTACATGGGGATGAGCACCACCTCCCAGAAAATGTAGAACAGGAAATAGTCGAGAGACGAGAAGACGCCCATGACGGCCGTCTCAAGAACGAGAAGAAGCGCGAAGAATTCGGTCGTCCGTTCCGTGACGTCCCACGAGAACCAGATGGAGAGCGTCGTGAGAAGGGCGGTGAGCCAAAAAAGCGGCATGGAGAGCCCGTCGAGGCCGACCGAGTACGAGATGCCGAGTGTTGGGATCCACGGATACGTCGCCACATAATCGTACGGTATGCGCGTGTTGAGGTTGAGCCACATCCAACTCGAGACCGCCAAGGCGACGAGGCTGACTGCGAACGCCGTGTACTTCACGATTGTATTGTTCTTGCCGACGAGGAAGAGAAGTACAGCGCCGACGAACGGTATCGCGAGGGCCAACGAGATGTAATCGGTGGCCATGCTAGAGGCCTCCCCGCGGCAGTCTTGGCACGATGTAGATGACGAACATGAAGAGCACCACGAGGCCGCCGATCATCCAAGCGGCATAGTCCTGTACGTTGCCACTCGTCTGCTTTCTGGCACTCTCGGAGCCGGACTGCCCGGTGGTCGAGATCCCATTCACGACCGCGTCGATGACGTGCTCGTCGAACCAGTCGATGACCGCGGCGGCGCCGAGGACCACGCGATTTGCGAATGCGCCGTAGAGGTCGTCCATGTAGTATTTCTTGGTGAGGACAAGGTGGAAAGGCGCACCCCAGGTCCGTTTCACGTGGTCGGGGTCGATGGAGCCCTTCGAGTAGACGAGGTACGCAAGGAGGATGCCGCCGACCCCGGCGACGATGCTCACGTAGGTGAGAGGACTTGCAAAGGTCTCGGCGAGGATCTCGCCGAAACCGGCCGAATGGTGCTCGGCCTCGCCCACATGGAACGTCGAGGCGAACCCGCCAGTGGACACCGCCCACAATCCGCTGCCCACGGCGAGGACGGCCAGGACAAGGAGTGGTCCTGTCATTTTCAACGGGGACTCATGCGGCGTGCCGTGATGTTCGCCGGGGTGGTGCGCGACGTGGGTCGCGCCCCGGTGCTTTCCCTCGAACGTCATGAAGTAGAGCCGGAACATGTAGAAGGCCGTCATGAGCGCGGTCAGGACGCCTAGGACGTACAGTATGAGGAACGTCGTCCCGTACGTCGGGTGGCTTGTCGCAAGGAAAACGGTCGCGAGCAGTTCGTCCTTGCTCCAAAATCCGGAAAGCGGCGGGATGCCGGCGATCGAGAGCGACGCGAGAAGGAACGTGATCGCGGTGACAGGCATGAACTTGCGGAGCCCCCCCATCTCACGCATATCATTCGTATGCACGGCATGTATCACGCTTCCCGCCCCCAGGAACAGGAGCGCTTTGAAGAACGCGTGGTTCATGAGGTGGAACTGGGACGTCGTCCACCCTTCGGCCGCGACCGTCGTGCCGACGAGGGCCGCGCCGGCTCCGAGACCGAGGAACATGTACGCAAGCTGCGACACGGTGGAGTAGGCGAGGACCCGTTTGATGTCGTATGCGACGAGCGCCATGGACGCCGCGAGGAACGCCGTGAAGCCGCCGATGATCGCCACCCACATGAGCGCGTCGGGGGCTTGCGTGAACAACGGGTACGAGCGCGCGACAAGGTAGACGCCCGCTTTGACCATCGTGGCGGCGTGGATGAGGGCCGAGACGGTCGTCGGGCCCTCCATCGCGTCCGGTAGCCAGACGTGAAGCGGGAACTGGGCGCTTTTCCCCACGGCCCCGCCGAAGATGCAGAGCATCGCGATAGTGAGGATCGGGGTCTGATCCGCGGGGACCGTCATGGAGAAGAGCGTCGTGAAGTCGAACGTCTTGAATGTCGCAAGCAGGATGATTATGCCGATGAGAAAGAGGATGTCGCCGATGCGGGTGACGAGGAACGCCTTCTTGGCGGCGGTGGCGGCTTCGGGCTTCTTGTACCAGTATCCGATGAGCAGGTACGAGCAAAGGCCGACGAGCTCCCAAGTGATGAAGACCTCGAGATAATTGTCAGCGATGACGAGGGCGAGCATCGACGAGACGAAGAGGCATATCTCCGCGTAGTAACGCCGCCGGCCGAGGCCTTCCTCGCGCATGTAGGAATGGCTGTAGACGACCACCAAGGTCGCAACAAGCCCCACGACGATTAGCATCAACGCCGTGAGCCGATCGATGAAGATCCCTACGGTGAACGTGTACGGCGGCGACACGAACCAACTCGCCGTCGCGTGGTAAGGCAATTCGACCTTGCCTCCCAAGACGTCGAGGACCACGCCTATCGAGACGACGAAACCGCCGCCCACGCCAAGAAGCGCGATGGGGCCCCCGCCCTCCGGAAGCTCGCGCTTCATCATCGTGAAAGCCCCGATGATGAGGAAGGCGGCCGCGGGAAGGACGGGGATGAGCCACGCGTTCTCGATCAACTTACCACCTCAACGAGTCGACGCGGGAGATCGTGATCGTCTTACGCGTCCGGAAGAGGTTCACATAGATCGCAAGCCCTACGGCCGCTTCTGCGGCGGCGATGGCTATCACGAAGAGCACGAACACATATCCGTCCTGTGCCCCGAAGACGTTGGAGAAGGCCGCGAAGTTTATCGCAGCGGCGTTCAACATCAACTCTATCGACATGAGGACCTTGATCCCCGACTTCTGCGAGATGTAACCGTACGCCCCGAGCGAGAAAAGCGCCATCGAGAGCACGAAATACCAATAAACGGGCACCGCTGCCACCTAGGATGCCTCCTTTCTCGCGATGACTATCGCTCCGATGAGGGCCACGAGGAGCACGATCGAGAGCACCTCGAAGGGAAGCACGTACTTGCCGAAGATGTCGGCCGCAAGAAGTCCCATGTCCTCCATCCCCCCGGTCCCGCTCGTCCAATGGCTTGGGCACGCCTTGCAGACGCTCACCCAATCCGGTTTCCCCTGTGAGAACGCGACGAGGTTGATGTTGACGACCGATAGGAAGACGAGGACGAAGACGAGGCCCACGGCCAAGGTCTTGAGATCCTCCTTGAGCGGCACGACGGGAGGCGCCCCCGCCCGCTTGGATCCGCTTGCGCTCATAACGGTTCCTCCGGCAAGGGCACCTTCGCTCCGGCCGCCGGCGGCGGGAGACGCTCCGTCGGCGTTTCCTTTGCTTCCATCTCGGCTTCCTCCGGCGAGATGAGGAGTATCGTGAAGAGGATCAACGTGACCACCGCGCCGACGTAGACGAGGACCTGGACCACCGCGAGAAACTCCGCGCTGAGGCTCAGGTACAGGCCGGCCACGCCGATGAGCGTCATCGAAAGCCAGAACGTCGCGTGGATGAGGTCACGCGAGCGCAGTACCATCACGGCCGCGCCCAGGATGATCGCGGCGAGCACCGCGAAGACCGCTTCCTCAAACATGGTCGGACCTCTTCAAACGGTTGGCGCCTTCGTTCGCGGCGAGTTCCTTGCTGTCATAATCCGTGTAACCGCGCGTGTAGTGGGAGAGTCGGAATTCGTTGGAGAGGTATATCGCGTCGGTCGGGCACACCTCTTCGCAAAGGCCGCAGTACATGCACCGGGATATCTCGACTTGAGGGAAAAGGCCGCGACGGTTCTTCGAGTGCGCCTCGCCCTTCTCCATCGTACAGCTTGCGTTGGGGCAGACGTCGGAGCAGCGCGTGCAGCCGATGCAGGCCTCGGGCCGGAGTTGTACGCGGCCCCTGAAACGCGGGGAGATCTCACGGAACTCGTCGGGGTATTGGATCGTCACAGGTTTCTCGAAGGCGCGCGAGATGGTCTCCGCGAAGCCTTTGATGAAACTCGTGAGCGGGATGGTCATGCGAGGCCGCCTCTCATGAAGTAGACCTCGAGCGCTGCTATGACGACGGTGATTATCGAAAGAGGGAACATTGCCGTCCAGCCCACTTTCAGGAACTGGTCTATACGTACGCGAGGAAGCGTGAACCAGATCCAGAGCACGGCAAGCGTGAAGAGGATGGATTTGAGGAGGAACCACACGAGTGGCGGGAGGAAGGGCCCGCTCCAACCGCCGAAAAAGAGGGTCACCGTGACGGCGGAGATGAGGAAGATGTTCACGAACACCGTGAGGAAGAACACGCCGAAGCGCATGCCGCTGTACTCGGTGAAATAACCGGCGACTATCTCGGACTCCGCCTCCGGCAGATCCATCGGGACGATGCCGACCTTCGCAAGGGCCCCTATGAAGAAGATCAGGGCACCGAGCGGTTGAAGGACGATGAACCAGACGCTTCCATCCTGGGCCGCCACGATGGATTGCGTGGAGGCAGAACCGGCGAGGAGGATGATGGCCGCAGCCGAGAAAACCATGGGGATCTCGTAGGAGACATCGAGCGCTGCGGCCCGAAGCGCACCGTACGTCGAGAACTTGTTGTTCGACGACCAACCTGCGATTATCTCGCCAAGCGGCGCGATCGCGGATACCGCGATGATGAAGAGAAGCCCGTACCGGATGTCGGAAAGGATGATGCCGCCAGACCACGGAAGCGGCGCGAAGGCGATGCACACGGGGATGAACACGAGATACGGTGCAAGACGGAAACCGAACTTGTCAGCCCTCGTCGGGACGACGTCCTCCTTCATTGCGAGTTTGACGCCGTCGGCGAGCGGCTGCAGGAGGCCCTGTGGGCCGACGCGCATCGGGCCCTGGCGGTTCTGCATCCTGGCCATGACCTTTCGCATGACCCAGGAAAAGATCGGAGCGAAAGTGAGGATGAACCCGACCACGAGGACCGCTTCGACGATCACGACGAGGACGTAGAGGATCCCCTGGTCGATGGTGAGACCGACGAGGCCCAAGAGCCAGTTGAAGAGGCCCATGAGCCCGCCGTTCCATTCCACATCTATCGCGATCTGGGGCACCCCTGTGTTTCGCAGCGGAAGGTTTCAATGCGCTCCATTCGGGTCACCTATCAATGTCGCCGAGCACGATGTCGATGGAACCCAACGTCGCGACGAGGTCGGGCACCTTCTGGCCTCGTACCATCTGTGGAAGGGCGGAGAGGTTCTGGAAGCTGTGGGCGCGGATCTTCACGCGGAAGGGCTTGTAGCCGCCGTCTGCGACGACGTAGTAGCCGAGTTCCCCTCGCGGCGACTCGATGCGGGCGTATGATTCGCCCTTCATGGGCCGTAGCTTCATCTGTTTGACGGCGTTGTCGTAATCCGGGCTCAGGTAAGGGCCCTGCGGGATCTGTTTCATCGCCTGGTGGAGTATCCTGATGGATTGCTTCATCTCCTCCATCCGCACCTCGTAGCGGGCGTAACAATCGCCGGCGGTGCGCGTCGGGACCTCGAAGTCGAGTTTCGGGTAGACGTTGTACGGGTCGTCCTTCCTGATGTCGAACTTCACGCCGCAAGCGCGTAGCACGGGCCCGGTGAGGCCGGCGTTGATCGCGTCAATCTTCGAGATCGCGCCGACGCCCTTCGTCCTCGCGACGAATATCTCGTTCTTCGTGAGCAGCCGGTCCATTTCGGCGAGGCGCTTCTCGGCCCTCGGAAGGAAATCCGCGATCTTCTCCTCGAAGCCGTCGGGAAGGTCGAAGCGCACGCCGCCAAAGCGCATGTAACTGTAGGTAAGGCGCGCTCCACACATCGATTCGAGTAGTCCGAGGACCTCCTCACGGTCGCGGAAGCACCAGAAGAACGGTGTCACCGCCCCAAGGTCGAGGCCGAAGGTCCCAAGCCACACGTAGTGGCTCGCGAGCCGGTTCAGTTCCTGCGCGATGACGCGGATGTACTCGGCCCGCTCCGGCGTCTTGATCCCCATGAGCTCTTCGACGGCGCGGCAGAACCCCATGTTGTTGTGCATGGCGGCGAGGTAATCGTCGCGGTCCGTGAGCGGGATGAATTGGAGATAATAACCGTCCTCTGCGAGTTTCTCGACGCCGCGGTGGAGGTAACCGATTATCGGTTCCACATCGCGGATGATCTCCCCTTCGAGTTTCACGCGAAGACGCAAGACGCCATGGGTCGACGGGTGCTGGGGCCCCATGTTGACGGTGAGGACTTTTTCGGCCTGCATCACGGGCACGCTCCGTCAAGAGTCGCGACGCGCCCCTGATTTCCAGAGTCCATCGCTTACCACCCCTTGCTTGGGTCGGTCGTCACGAGGTCGTCGCCGTCTGGAGCGATGTTCACGAACTGCTCCTTCGACCTGTCGTAGTCTTTCCTCAACGGGTGCCCCTGCCAGCCTTCCGGGAGGAGGATGCGCTTGAGGTCGGGGTGGCCGTTGAACGTCACGCCCAGAAGATCATAGATCTCACGCTCCGGCCAGTTCGCTCCCGACCAGATGGGGACCGCGCTGTCCATCGTGGGATTCGCACGCGGCAGGCGCAGCTTGACCGCAAGGTGGACCTTGTGCTCGTAACTGTAGAGATTGTAGACGACCTCGATGGTCGAGGGCGGCATGTCGATGCCGGTGACGCATGCGAGATGCTCGAACCTGAACACGTCGTGGCAGTGCCGGATGATCCGAAGGAACTGGGCCGGATCCACGACGTACATCGGCTTGTTCGTCTGTGCGACGCGCTCGATGATCGCTGCCTTGAACGCGGCCTCGAACTGGTCGCTCAGGTGGTTTGACGGGAAGGGCGGGGGAGGAGCTGGCCCGGGAGGGGCAATCGCCGGCTTGGGAGGCGAGGCCGCGGGCTTTGGCGGCGCGGTTGCGGCCGGGCTTGCGGGCGATGCCGCGGGCTTCGGGATGGGCGCGGTTGGCGACGGCGTCTCGACGCTCATCTTTTCCGCCTCGAAATGGAGATCTCCTTCGATTCCACGATTTTCTGCTGGAGTTTCATGATTCCTTCGAGAAGCGCTTCCGGCCTCGGCGGGCAACCGGGGACGTAGACGTCCACGGGAATTATCTTGTCAACGCCCATTACGACGGAATAGGAGTTCTGGTAAGGGCCTCCGCACGTCGCGCAAGCGCCCATTGCGATGACCCATTTCGGCTCGGGCATCTGATCGTAAAGCCGTCTTATCCGCGGCGCCATCTTCTTCACGACCGTCCCGGGCACGATCATGAGATCGGCTTGACGAGGCGAGGCCCGGAACACCTCGGAGCCGAACCGGGCGATGTCGTAGGTCGCTCCTACGGTCGCCATCATCTCGATCGCGCAACACGCGAGACCGAACTGGAGCGGCCACAAGGAATTCGCTCTGCCCCACTTGGCGAGCTTGTCGAGTGTCGTGATGGTGATCCCTTCGCCGCCGGCTCCCCCGGCGCCGATCTCCTCGGTCTCGACGATCTGGGCCACTTCAGGCCTCCAAAACAAGATGCCCGCGGGTGCGTCCCGACCGCCCGTAGCGCCGTGTCCAAGCCGCGACCATGTCGCTTGAGCCGCCAGTTTCCAGGCAATCGGCAGTCAAGCTCGCTACTCCGCCCACTTCAAGGCCCCCTTCTTCCACGCGTAGAGCCAACCCACGAGGAGAAGGCCTGCGAAGATGAATATCTCGATCACCCCGGCGATGCCGAGCTTCGCGAATTGGAGCGCCCATGGGATGAGGAACAGGACTTCCACGTCGAGAACGAGGAAGATCAGGACGTACATGTAATACTGGACATCTACGCCGCCCATCCGCGAGTCACCGACCGGCTCCTCGCCGCACTCGTACGTCGATTGCTTGAACCGGTCCGGACGGTGCGGCCGACCGAGGAGGCGCCCGATGTTGAGCGTGACGAAGGCGATGCCTGCCACTATCAGGCCGAAGACGAGGATAGGGAAGTACGTCTCAAGTACAGTAGGCACAGGACACCACCGAGCGCCGCTATTCGGATTCGGTTACTTAACCGTTTGTATATAAAGGAAATTGCGCGGTGAAGGAGGGAAACGAGGTGTGATTTGGACCGGTGGCCAAGCCCGTCGGTGCGCTCTCTTCTCACCCACGGCCGCGTCGCTCACGCAGCGCCGGCGCAATCGCGTAATCTGACTCGCACCGCTTGAAATCTGCCGTCGAGTCCTCCTCGCCAGCGTGGCCATCATATCCCTGATCTTCGTGACAGGCCCGCCGAGGTCTCGAAACTTTCACGCGGACGGACTGGAACCGCTGAGGATTGACGTCGTCGGGACGATGATTGATCCTTCGGTCGCGGTCATCAGCGCATCGATGACCTTGTTGCGGATCTCAGACCCGACGACGTACCCTGCCGGTCGTTCCGGATGCGCTTGGACGATCCCACTCGATGCTAGACGTGACACGTGGAAGTTCACGGTGCTCTTCGCGAAGGCGAGACGTCCCCTCATCTCGGCCTGCGTGATTCCCGGCTCGAGGAGCACAAGCTTCGCGATCTTACGGCGCACCTCCGAGTCGAAGGCAAGGATGTAACCCTTCTCGTTGACGCCAAACGAGTTGTGGTTCTCGAACAACCGAATGAAACGACCCTTCCTCGCCAACTCGACGTGACCATAGTCGGCGAGAACACGAGAATGATGAAGGGCGGTCTTGAAATCGACGTTCAAGAGACGCGCCGTGTCAGACACGGAGATGCCAGGGTTCTTCTTGATCAAGGCAAGCATCTCTTGACGGATCGGGTTGTCGAGGATCTTACGCTCGTGGAGACGGCGGTAGAGGGCGAAGGCAATCCATGGCAGTCCCAGAGAAAACATCACTTCCAGGAGTTCAGTATTGGTTAACGACAGCGGTCCCGCGGGAGGAAGTGTGGGTTGCTTCGTGGCGTAACTTTTGGTGGTTCGAGGTGAATCTTCATAGAGCGTCCTTTTCACGGGAATCCAAGCGCCCCCGAGGTCGGCGACATTCGCCGCGCGTGGAGCGAAGCCCGTCGAATCGATTTCCGTGATATTCCCGCCCGACGCCCGCGCGTTGATGCCACCCGAGTCAAGGTCTGTTGATTGGTAAGTGTCCGCTTCGACCGTCACGCGGCGATAGAATAACGAAACGTGTGCGTTGGGGCTCATTTCACGACCGGCTCCATCGACCCATGCATAATCATCGAACACGCACGGGTTCGACTCGTCCTCGCCACAAACGACGGACTTCTTACCCTGCTCGTTCCAGAGTTGACCATCGGACGAATTAGGATTAGTCCCATAGTACGGGGTTGATAGAGACGTGTAATTGACCTCGTGGTCCGAATCGTCCCATTCAGAGACGGGCCATTCTCTGGCGGCAAATGGAGAGACGGCATCAGGCAAGATCAAAGCCGCCTCGCTTCGATTGAACTCCAGCCAAAGCCCGGTCGTTTCGGAAAGCGAGGAATGGCGGAAATCATCCGTTGTCGAATACGTTTCAAACAATGGGTGGCGCATGGTCCAGTTTTCGTTTTCGGCTTGGGCGCTCGCATGTTGGCGTGGCACAAACGGCAAGTCGTTTACCGTAGCGTCAAAGGCCCCCACATCTTGGGTTACATACACACCCTGGTCGCCCAAATCGGAACCCGCGCTATCGTCGGCACGAATCCCGCACGAATCGACTTGCGGATCAAGACCGCACCTACCGGGTTGCCCGTTGTGAAGGGCGACTTCGCCGTTCTCCGATGAAATCACGAAATCAGCCCCAACAGCCGGCGTCAGAGCCGTCACTATCGCGAAGAACAGCGCCCCAAGCCGCGCAGATTGGAATGCCAACCGCGTCCACTCCGGCCCTAGTTCTCCGGCGGACAATAGTCTCGGGACTTGCAAGGGACGTAGATTGGACATGGCTTCTTGAGGTTGGTACACGTCTGAACGCTCGCGACACACGCCCACAAGTCAACGTTGCCTAGGCGCCCGCCTTTGCATGCCGTAACCACACCGGCGCTTTTCTCTGGCCCTTGCGGCGGACTCGCCACGGCCAAAGGCACAATCGAACAAACCAAGCCGATCACCAAGAGCAAGCTCAACACCAACCGTTTCATTCTGACCACCAAACCTCGAGTTGGAGGTGACCAGCCATATCAAGAATGTTTGCCAGGAAAAGACCCGGCCGCCCCAGTCCTTCGGGGAAAAGCTTATATGATGTCCGAATCGGGTATCTGTCGTTCTAGAAGCCTCTTAAGGGCGCATGAACTGGAGAACCAACGTGGGACGCGGACGGTACGGATTTCTAGCCGTAACAGTGGTCTTGGCGGGATGTATTTCGCCGCCAGCAGCCGACGATGCAGTCTTCACGGAACGGCTAGATGATGCAAATCCTCCAAGACCCGTCATCATCGCAGTGGTAGATACTGGCGTCAACCCTTATCATTCTCACTTCCGGAATTTCAATTCTACAAACGCTCGTTTGGTTATCAATCAGCTCGTGGCGGACGGCGTGAAAATAACGACGGTCAGCGTCTCAACCGGAAACTCGGCGGAAACCTATTCGCAGCGACTCGAAAGAGATAGAGCCACCTGGAATTCACTCGCGCCCGGAAACCTGTACTTCATTGATGGCACGCGGTTCCTCGGCGTCACACTTCCGTCCACATATGCCCCGGCGGATCCAATCTCTCAATCGCTTTATCCTGCTACCTCTACGGGACTGCTGGATGAAGAGGGTCATGGCACACAGGTAGTAGGGACCCTCGTGGATGCCTTTCCAGAAGCCTTGGTGCTCGTAGTCAAGATTCCGAGCGACTACTACGCGAATTCAGCCGAAGCGGTCCCGAATTTCGCGCGAGCCCTCCGATGGGTTGCCGACCAGCCATGGATCGACATCGTCTCGTTTTCCCAAGGAACGCCCGGAAACGCTCCAACCGTATGGGATGCCGACCTTTCGGCGGCCGTCAAATCAGTAGACCGAAGCGGAAAACTATTTTTTGCCGCTGTCTCCAACGAACCCGGACACGCCACGGGGTCGGCCACTAATGGTCCCCCTTCGGTGATAAGCGTCGGAGCAGCCATACGGAACGAAAGCGGCGACAACATTGGTCCGTCAAAGGGAATCGATTTCGTGTCTGAGGCCGTTCATTTTCTTCCGACAGCTTTTTCCACCGATGAATACTCGATGGCATCGGGAACGAGCCTCGCAGCACCAGTCGTGGCCGGGACAGCGGCTAGAATCCTTGCAGAGATGCGACAGAATGGCACCTGGGCCACTGCGGGTGATGCAGCGCGGCCACTGAGATTGTCGCTGAACGTGACGGCCCCCTACTTCAACACGTCCGATTGGGAGCCCTTCGGTGCCGGCTACAGCGATCCCAGCGACGACGTCATTTGGGCGCACACGGCCCCCATCCTCCCCACTCCCTGGGTCCAAATGGGTTGGGGCTACGTCGGTCCTGAAATAGTTCCTGCGGCGGTCGCATATCTTAAAGGCGAATCCATTCCTCCCCCTAAGCCCGCCGAGGCGATCCAGTACATGGAGACGACTTATGCGCTTCGCGAGGCGTATTGGGAGCAGCGCGGAGTTTGACGTCCGTCATTTTGGCGCGAGGCGTCCCAGCGGGCAAAAAGTATTATATGTAAGTGAATGTAGATACGTGTAATGGAAGTCCACTTCACGCGGCACGCCCGCTTGCGGATGGTGGAGCGTGGAATCTCGACTTCTGAAGTGTTGGAATGTCTACGAACCGGAACCAAGAGGGTCCAAGGCGACAAACTCGTCGCCGCATTCACCTATTTCGAGGTGGTGTACCGGAAGGCCGGCCCGAACATCGTGGTCATCACGGTGGTTCCAAGGTGGTGACGTCATGAAGAACTGTCCGTCTTGCGGCAAGGGCGCCTTGAAACGCTCAAAGACAACGGAGACGATGTACGGGATCGAGCTCGGCCGGTTCCCCGCAGACGTCTGCGGCTCGTGCGGAGAGTCTTTCGTGGACGAGACCGTGATGAAGGCGATCGAAGCCCGCGCGAAGGATGTCGGTGTCTGGGGCCTCGGCCGAAAACTCAAGATCTCGCGCTCCGGCAACTCGCTCGTCGTGAGGGTCCCGGCCGACGTCGCTAAGTTCCTGAACCTCGAAGAGGGCCAAGAGGTCTACGTGCACCCGGAGGGCAAGGAGAAGTTGGCGGTGGAGATAGGGTAGGAACGGGAAGACCGGTCGTCTGGCATCGTCCGGTCCCCCCATGGACCGTCGTTGAGATATTAATTCAGAAGAGTCTTCCCGACCCGATTGACATTAACTGCTCTAGTTCAACGCGACACGCACCGAGTAGTGCTTCGAAGCCGGCGCCTGCATGGCGGGCAAATGTCTTCTCGGAAAGTAGGACGTATTCCCACGACTGAGGCTGGTCCAATTCGGCCGGCGGCTTGATGCGACTCGCGCCTTCGCACCAGCCTTGGGCTGCACGGGCCTTTCGGGAAACTACGGGGGAAAGCATGTCTTTGTCCGCCTTGGTTTCGACGAGGTACATCTTATCGGCCGTTTTGACCAGGAAGTCGGGGAAATAGTCTCGTGCGATGCCGAACTCGTTTCGGTATCGGATGGCGAACCGGTGACGATGTTGGTCCAACTTGACGAACGCCTTGATGCTTGAGTCTCGCCCAAGACACTGGGCCATGAAGCGCGCCTCGAATCCGCCACCCTTTGGATGCGGCGCCTGTCGCGGATAGATCGAGCGTTGCGTCTCCACCGCCGTTGAGGTCCGGACAAGGATTTCAGGAGCCTTTGAAACTCTTTCCCACAGCGCCTTGGGATCGTACTCATAGGCAACCTTCCCCAAGAGGTCCTGCAACGCCGCCCGCATCACGTTGAAGACATGCTCATGCAACTCAACGTGCATGAGAAGTCTGTAGTTCTCCTCCTGGCTGAAATCAATAGTCGCCTCGAACAGGCGATGCGAAACGTAATCGTCGAGGGCCGCCATCAAGTCGGCTTGACGGGACGAAAGAATTGCCCGATCGCCCGCAACTACTATGCGTCTTGACAGTTCGCGCAGGAAAAAGGCGTAGTCGAAGATCTTAGTGTCGAGTCTCCACGTGGAAGTTATCTTATTGCTCGGCTCGTGAAGGTCTGCAATCACAATCGCGCCAAAACTTTTCTTGGCTTGCTCGAAGGAAAGTGGAAATGGCTTCAGCGTTGAAACGTCGATGAGGTGTGGATCGGGCGCCCTGCCTTCCTCGTGAAACTGTACAGGCCAACCAAGGTCGAAGCGTGCGATACGATCCTGTTCTGCCCGCACGCTGACCAAATCGCCAGTCGTCGCCAGCCCAGTACTGTCGCCCTGGAAAACCGGATAGCCCTCTTTTCGAAGGTTGTCGTAGAACGCTTGGAACTTGGGATGTTCGACGATGAAAAGGAAATCCAAAAGGGCCGCGGGTTGGTCGCCGCCCTGAATTTCCTTAAGTGATTGGAGTTTGGAATCAAAGTAATCGGGACCGTTGAACATCAGACGCAACCCACGGCCCACCATCTGCTCCAAAAGAATCGGCGATTCGCTCGCGCGAAGGATCACCGCCACACAGATATTGCGGACGTCAAAGCCCTCGCGAAGCATCATGACGCTGACCACGATGCGCTTCTTGTTCACGTCCTCGGGTTGGTCAATGGTATCGAGGTCGAAGCGAAGCTTCTCCCAATCCTCAATCGCCATGTCGTGCTTCTTGTCGCTGTGTATCACTAGCAGTTGTTCGGAAAGTGGCCGACCACGAGTGTCGGTTTTGCCCCTAAGGTGTTCCTCCACCAGGTTGGCCACGTCGTTTTCTTCGCATGCAACGTAGAGGACGGGCTTCTTATCTTGACCCAGTTTTTCGAACTCCGCCGCAATCTTGTCCAACTTTTCGATCCCGATTTCCAAAAGCAGGATCTGTCCCTTGGAAAGCGCTATGACCGCGCCGCGTTTCTTGCCGTCCTCGGCTTCTCGCACGGCGCGGAAATCGAGGGCCCCCACATCTTCGCCGCCGACGGCTTGACGTTTCTCAAGGAAAAGCTGCTTGACGAGCGGAAGGGGAACGTCGGTCTTCTTCACGGGCGAGTAGCCGTGCATCGCATTCTTCAGATCGTAGTCGAAAATTATGTGTGGGAAATACTCGCGTTTTTCCGCACTTTCACCGTAGAACGGTGTTGCCGAGAAATCCACCTGCATGAACAGTCCGGGACGGCGATGGTTTTCGTGGATGTCGGCCCGAAGGTCCTTGATGGCTTCCAGCCACTTCGCGTCCAGATCCTTGGTGGTTGCGCTTTTTGCTCGGCTGTGGACGTGATGCGCTTCATCATTGAAGATGACGAGGTCTGGGTAGGCCGCCAAGAAATCACGATAGACGAACGCCGAATCCTCCTTCTCGGCTCCGAACAATTCGTCGGCGAGATTCCGCTTTTCTTCGCGAAGGAGGAGCTTGTGCCAATTCAAGAGCAGAACAAAAGGCCCGTCCAATGCTGGCGAACTTGCGTTGAGGTCCTCTGGTTTGAAGATCTTGAGTCGCCAGTCTCGACGCCATTCGGGAGGAATGAATAGGTCGGCATGATGGTAGAGGTCCTTCGTGTTCGCGTCTCGATTCCCGGCCTGATCTTTCTTGCCCAAAAAGGCATCGAGAAGTCGCTCGAGCACCACGAGGCCTGGCGTGACCACCAAGAAGTGCTGGCTGAACGGAACTTGACTTTCTCCTCTAATCGTGTTGAAGTATTGCCAAACAAGGGCCGCCTGCAGAATCCAGGTCTTCCCGGTTCCCGTGGCGAGTTTCAGGCAGTACTTGGGGTACTCGCCTTTGCCGGCCGCGTCCGCGATATGAGCGTGCGCCGCGAGGGCGTCGGGCGCCAGTGAATAGAGGTCTTGTAGCGTAGAAAAGGGACGACCATCGACCTTCCGCACCTCGTGACAGTAGATGAGCGTCTCAATGGCTCGCCGTTGGCAGTCGTGAAATCGGGTTGTAGCCTCCTCGTCGCGGCTGAACCAGTACCTTAGCAGTTGATGCGTCGTCTCCGTTGTACCCTTCCAACGCAAATCCACGGAGAGGTCATCGCTCGCCCATTGGTCGACCTCATCGGCCAGTCTCTTGCTGAGGAGAAGTTGGGAAACCTCCTCGCCCGGCGCCCTAAGAGTTGTCCTTGCCATCGGGTCACCTCAAATCGACGCTGGTGGTCGCGGTCGCGTCATTTCCGAACACGTCTACCACGCGGACCGCAATGTCGTA
Organism: Euryarchaeota archaeon; assembly: GCA_016207515.1. Lineage (NCBI taxonomy): Archaea > Methanobacteriati > Methanobacteriota > Methanobacteriota archaeon. The sequence goes on from JACQPN010000019.1 coordinate 77,436, forward strand.
TTTCTTGCCTCCCGCAAGCGTGGTATTCGCCCGCGTCCCGACCACCTTCGTGTTCTTTCCGTTTCCGCGGAAGTCCTGCCACCGGCTTCGGAACGTCTTGCCGTCGTAGTCCCAATCGACCGCCCAATAGTCGATGAGGACCGGAAATTTGTCGCCGTGACTAATTTCCTGAAGCGCAGCGCGGTCCTCTTCATCATCCACGGGGATCTCAGCCAACACGTAGCGGTCGATTGCAACGGCGACGTTATGCTCCGTCTCGTTCAATGCCTTCGATTGGAGGGGACCAAGTTTGAGATACGGCTTGGCGCCGAACACGATCTTGGAGGCGAATTTCTCCTGGAGATCATCTTCGTTTTTGGATTTGCGAAGATATTCGTAGATGCTCGGCGGAATAAGGCGCGGCTCTACATCCACGCCGAAACCGCGCCGGCGTTCCTCCAGGTTCTGATCGTAGTTGTATTCGTAATCCCACGCCAGCAGCACGAGCTTGTCGTAGCCCTCGCCGTCGAGGCTGCGGGCGGTCTTTACGAGTTCGGCCGTCTTCTTTGCCGTAAGCGGACGATCGGGATAGCCGACGTACACAAGTTTTCTGACCCCTTTTTCTTCGAACACGCCAAGGTCGGCGTGATTCGGATGAGGTTTCGCGCCGTAAAGCCGCATCACGATTTTTTGCATCAGGCTGATGTTGCCGCCCTCGCGGTAGATGAGTTCGCGCTGGTAGTTGCCGATGTTCTCCAGGACGAAGGGGCGGCTCCCTTGCGCGACGAGGCGGGCGCGGGTGATCTGGACGCCGACTTTGCCAAGGTCTGTGCAAATCCAGCGGCGGCCAAGTTTCTCGGCGACGAGTCCGGTCGTTCCAGAGCCATGGAAGAAGTCGGCTACAAGGTCGCCTTCGTTGCTGGACGCCTTGATGATACGCTCAACGAGTGCGACGGGCTTCTGCGTATCAAAGCCTGTGTCCTCGTTGGCCCCCGGACCAATCGGGGGGATGTCCGTGACGATGGCTTGAATAGGCACGCCGGGCATTTCATCCAGGAATCGCTTGTAGGCCGGCATTTTTCCACGCGAATACTGGACGCGATCTTCTCGAATTAGTCGGTCCATCGCCGCCTGAACCGTTTCTCCGGTTTGGAGACCCAGCGCCCAATGCCGCCCCTGAGACGGAGCGACGGACTCACCGTTGATTATGACGGCTTTCCCTGAGTCGCCGGTTCGCGAGCCGGCGGCGGTTAGGTCGCCCAACCGAAAGCGCCGGCCGCTTGAGGGGTCAATATAGCGATAGAAACCGTCTACGTAGTCCTTGGAATATGGGAGATACTGCGGATTCCAGGAGTAGCGACTGCTCTTGTTATAGACCAAGATTTCGTCATAGTTCATCCCCCAGCTATGCGTATCCGAATGCGCCGAAGTTCTTTGCCAAATGATTTTTGCGCGCCAGTTTTCCTTGCCGAAGATTTCGTCCATCATGACCGTGACGTGAGATGCCACGTTAGGACCAAGGTGCACGTAGATGGTACCCGTGTCGGACAGGAGCTCACGCATCAGTATGAGGCGCGGATAGAGCATGTCGAAGTAGCTATCGTCGCCGTCGATCCAAGTGTCCTTGTAGGCTAGACGCTCTAGGATGCTTGGCGCCTTCACCACGTCGCCCGCGCCTTCGATTTTCATCTTGTGCGAGTAGTCCGAACTGCTAAGGAACGGCGGGTCGATGTAAATCAGTTGGATCTTGCCCGCATAGCCTTGAGCAAGCAGGGCTTGCATCGCCAGCAAGTTGTCGCCCCAGATCAGGCGATTCATCTTCGTGTCGTCCACTTCGCCCTGCGGCGTGCGGGGGAAAAGCATCTCCTGGCCGCCCTCGGCAGCCTTGTTGGGATAGACAATCTCGGCCGGTTGGAATTCGAGTTCTCGGGGGTTCGGGGGTTTCTTGGGCTTCGTATTCCAGACGAGCCGAACGGATTCCCGCCGCCGATGGGTCGGACCCGCCAAATCCGCCTTGCCTGCGTCCTTAGTTCCCTCGCTCATCCAATGCCCGTTTGGTAGGAATAATTCCTACCCTTCGCTAAACGGTTCGGTGGTATTTAATCCGCCATGCCCCGTCGGCCTGCCTCCCCGAGCGGCCCAAAACAAAAACGGAGTGTTGCTCTCGATGTCGATCTCTTGAAGTGGGTCGGCAGCCGAATCGGCCCCGGGAGAGAGTTCTCGAGTCTATCCAATGCGGTAGAACGTGGGTTGTTTTTGCTACGCACGAGAGAAGAGGGGGCGTCGGAGCCGACTCGTGGGAGTCGGACAAAGGCCGGGCGCTAGCGACGGGGTGCCAGAATCGGGAAAATCAGAGCGCTTTGAATCGCCCGCTCCTCTTCATGTTCGCGAGAACCCGTCGCTGCCACTTCCGGTACTCGAAACGAGAATCGTTGTCGCCTTGTTTGTCGCTGGGTCGACGGCGGGACCAAGGGATGTTCTTGCGCTTCGTGTCGTGGCGATAATCGGAGACCGGGTCCACGGCGCCGATGAGGGGGCGGACCTTCTCGGCGGTTTTTTTGGCGATGGACTTTCGGGGACGGCCGCGGGGCATACGTTTCTATGGCGCCAACGGCCTTCGCGTCATAAGGGGATGGCGGTTGCTCGACTTTCGGCCGGATTCAACGGGTGCGGCCCATGATACTTTCGGCAAACCGCTGCGGCAACAATCTTTGATCACCGACGCGTCAATCGAATCGGAAGGACCGTGAAGGGGCCGGCAAATCCGACCAGACCTAGAAACCGGATGGCGAGAGTGAGATCGAAGAATTGCCCGAAAGGACAAAGGATGACATTTGGTGGAGGAAGCGCGTCGGAATCCTTTCGGAATTGGGTGGCAAAATCTCAGATATCGAGCCCGACTTTTGCTACGAAAAGCAGGGGTACTGGCCCGCCGTCAAGTTAGTCATCATGCAATACCTCGTGGGCCCATACGTAAAGATCATGGCCAATCAGCGGGAAGCTGGCCGCTGGGATTCCCTCCACTACGTTGACTTGTGCGCTGGAAGCGGCCTCACCCGCGTTTCACCAAAAAAACTTGGAACGCGGAAAACCGGGCCACGCGCAAAAAGCATTACGTTGGCCGGCAGTGCCCTCATAGGCGCTAATGAGCCTGGATTCGATTTGTACCATTTCGTTGAACCCGGGTTGAGAAAATCCAACGTGCTGGACCAACGCTTGAAAAAGCTTCTGCCACCCGAAAGGATTCGAACGTATCGGAAGCCGGCCGAGGCCGCTATCCCTGGAATCATCGAGGCGATGAAGGCTCGTTCGACCAAACCTCATTTTCTGGCTGTCGCAGACCCCGAAGGGCTCGGCGAAGTGACTTTAACCGACCTTGGAGCCTTGACGAACGTAGGTCGAGGCGATTTCATCTTCAATTTTCAATTTCAGGGCGTTAACCGCGCCAAGGAAAGCGCAACTCGATTCTTCGGGACGCCGGCTTGGCCTCAAGGCGGAAACGACGAGGCCGTGAAAGGATTCTTTGAGACGCGCCTTGCTGACATCGGTCGACCCGCGACCGTGGCCTTCGATGTCAAATCGGGCAAGAGTAGATACGCATACGAGATAGTCTATTCAGCGGCCCAAACGAAGGGCGGAAACGAATGGCTTTGGAAAATCGCGACGGACCTACGAAAACGAGTCGACTGGATAAGCGGGCGCACGCTTGAGAGTATTCTGTTTGGCCAGGACACCCTGTTCTAGGCGGCCGCCAAAAGTTGTCGCGGCATGTCGTCGTACGTGCGGCCATCCAGAGAGCGCCCCGTCCTACTCTTGACCACACCGCCCCATTGCTTGAAAAAGAACGGCACGCGGCTGACGCGGCATTGTCGCCGTATGTCTTTGACCCATTCCTCGAGCATTGGTCTTGATCCCGGCCCGCTCTCGCCCCCCACAATCACCCAATGGATCCCGCGAAGGTTCAGCTTCAGCGGCCCCAGCAAAGGCTCGCACGACAAGAACCGCACTTTCGCCGGAATCTGCTTCAGGGTCGCGATCCGCTTCGTGTAGAGCTGGCTTTCCACACTCACCCCCATCCAGATATTTGGTCCCCATTCCAGCTGATTCGCGATCTCCAGCGCCCTTTCCGGCCTCTTGGTGAGCACCTGGAACTGGTGCCAGTTCGCCTCGTTCATGACGTTGAAGCAACCCTCGATGAACTCGTCCGGCACCTCCGGATGGAACAGGTCGCTCATGCTGTTGACGAACACGCGCCTTGGACGACGCCAATGGAGGGGCTCCTCAAGGCGATCTGGCCACAACCTGATATCGAACCCCTGTTCGAACGGATGCCCTGGGACGCCCCTGAATCGTTCTGCGAAGCGCTCGGCGTAGCAGTTCTTGCACCCGGGGCTGACCTTGGTGCACCCCGTCACGGGGTTCCAGGTCGCGTCAGTCCATTCGATTTGACTACCGTCCGACAAGCGCCACCACCACCGCCAACAACCGGACAATAAGCTTTACTCTTTCTCAAAAAGGCGCGTCCTGGGTGACGGAAAGTGGTGGGGGGCAGGGCGTCAGGTCTCGAGAACCACAATGGACGCCTCGCCGGTCCGGTTCCAGCGAAACTCTAGGTCATTCTCCCGGAACACGCGGCGGCCAAGTGGGTGCGGCGCACCGGAGCGTTGCCATCTCGGCGGCCGCCCATAAGCCCCCGTCGGCAATCAGATTCGCCGCCGGGACCGTGCACCACCCTTAAATATCGAGAAGGCGGATTAGAAATGATAAGACCGCTACGGAGGACCAACGAATGACCCATGACGCTGACACCGGATCCGCCCCGGCTTCCGGGGAATCGGTCGCCAAGGTCCAAGCGGCGATCAGGGTGCTGGCGCAGCACTATCGCTACCTCCACGAGAAGAGGATCCAGAAACTGCTCTTTCTCGCGGAACTCTACAGCCTCGAACGGACGGGGAAACCGTTGTTGGGTATCACGTTCAAGCGCTACTTCTACGGCGTCTACAGCGAAGTCGCTTCCCTTGCCTTGAGCCAAATGGAGGATCTGAAGCCGGCGCCCGACATGACCGTGGGAGGCGAATCCACAGTGGTTTTCTTCCCCGAGCATTCCGTTCAGGCCGTGCCGCTCACGCCTGACGAGGAACGGTTCCTGGGGGAAGTCCATGAATGGACCAAGAACCTGACGACCGAGCAATTGAGTATCATCGGAAAAACCACAAGCGCGTGGGAAAAAGCCAATTTCGGCGAGGATCTGGATCTCAATGCACTACTGGAAGAGCCCGGTTTCCGGACCACGGTTGAACTCGAGAAGAGTCTTCTGGACGCAAAGAAACGGATACAAGCGGGGAATGTTCTCAAGTACGACACCACAGACAGCCTGCTTGCCGATCTGGGCCTCGACTAGGGTGGCGCTTGGCAACAACTGGGTGGCGGGTCCAGCAGACCCCGGAATTCAAGCGACAAGTCCTGGGTGCGCTCTCGAAAAATGGCGACCTCAAAGACCCGCTGCGAACCAAGATGAAAGCCGTGACCGCGAACCCGCTTCTTGGCGACCCGAAGACGGGCGCTCTCGTGGGTTTTCGGCAGATCCACGTCCATGACCACTGGGTACTCACTTGGTTCTTGGATCCAACGATCATCAATTCCCAACATCTCTCGCAACTTCGGACGATTACGTGGGCGAAGTTTGAAAAACACACGTGAAGAATCTGTGGCTCGGCGCCGTCGTGGTCTACTCCATGGCATTTGCTTATATATTGTGGCGACAGATAGGAGAACACGCATGAACGAGAGGCCAAAATCCCGCGTCCGGAAGGCGGGGCCGATTGAGCGGCCCGGGCCAAGCATCATCATCAAGTCGGGAGAGGACAGCGCCGGACGGAAGCGCTTCCGCGGAAATCTCGAAGACTGACTTCCACTGGGCGTGTGAAGCGGGGCAACGCCAGGTGTGACCTGGCGCGCGTTTTTCAATATGGGGGTTCCGGATCTACCGCCTCGCGAACTCCTCCACGAAATCGTACTTCGTCAATATCCCCTGCAGCTTCCCGGCCTTCGATACGAGTAGCGCCGGATGCTTTTTCAATAGGGCCAGCGCGTGCCCGATGTCCAAAGCGCCGTCGAGGATCGGGAGGCTTCCTTGCATGACCTTGTCAACGTCGGATTCGAGGACGGCCGCCTTTTCAAGCGCCGCCGTCATGAGTTCTGTCTCCGTGACGAGTCCAACGGAAACGCCCGCGTCGTCGACGACGGGAAGCTGCGACACGCCCATCTTGTTCATGAGTTCAATGGCCTTCCTCACCTTGTCGTGGGGCTTCACCGAGATAATCTCGCGCGGCCCGTGCTTTCGGTCGAGTATCTGCACGAGGTTCGGCTGGTCAGTCAGGAATCCGTTCTCCCTCATCCAGTCGTCATTGTAGAATTTCGACAAGTACCGCTCTCCCGAATCTGGCAGGAGCACGACGACGACCTTGTCCTCGCCGAGGTTCTGGGCGCGGACGTATTTCATGCACCCCGCTATGGCGGAGCCGGCGCTTCCGCCCATCACCATCCCCTCCTCCCGGGCGAGACGGCGCGCGTAGCTGAACGCTTCCGTGTCATTCGAACGGACGACCTCGTCGATGTAGTCGACCCAGAGGGTCTTAGGGATGATGTCCTCGCCGATCCCTTCGACCTTGTAGGTGCGGAAGGTCTTGCCGATGATCTTCCCATTGCTGTCCTTGTAGTCCTTGAGTATCGAGCCTTCGGGATCGACGCCGATGACTTTCACGGCGGGATTCTTTTCCTTCAGATATTTCCCGACCCCAGAGATGGTGCCGGCGGTGCCGACGCCGCAGACAAACACGTCGACTTTCCCATCGGTCTGTTTCCAGATCTCGGGTCCGGTCGTCCTGTAGTGGGCGAGCGGGTTCTCCTGGTTGTTGTACTGGTCCGGGTAGAGGCAGTTCGGCGTTTCGCGTTGGATCCTTTTCGCGACGGTGTAATAGGACTCCGGGTGGTCGGGCGGGACGGCGGTGGGCGTGATTATCACGTCGGCCCCGTACGCCCGAAGGAGGCGGATCTTTTCCATGCTCATCTTGTCCGGCATGGTGAAGATCGCGCGGTAGCCGCGGATGGCGCAGACCATCGCAAGCCCGACACCGGTGTTTCCTGACGTGCCCTCGACGACGGTGCCGCCCGGTTTGAGAAGGCCTTTCTTCTCCGCGTCCTCGATCATGGCGATTCCGATGCGGTCCTTCACGGAACTTCCGGGGTTGAAGCTCTCCACCTTCGCCAGTATCAGGGGCTTGAGTCCATCGTTTACCTTGTTGAGCCGGATGAGGGGAGTGTTGCCGATCGTCTCCAGGATGTTGTTGTAATAGTGCATCGCGCGCCTTCTTCCGCTTTTCCGAAGACAGAGGTGGGGATGGATAAGAGTTACTGATGGGTGGTTACAATGGGGAATCGTCGGCCGGGCACGAGGGCCCCGGCCGCCGTCCGGAAGTCGACATAAGGATTCCCTAGATTTCCGCACGCGTAGCCTGCCGCCATGGTGACAAGTTGTAACTGTCGCGAGAGAAGTGACATCGGGTTACCGCGATCGGGTGACAGTGTGAAAAACGCTTGGGCGGACAACGGGAAAGGGCGCGTTTCTCCCGGGGATGACCCAAAACCTACATCTTGCGGGGTCGGGATAGGGAGGGCCGAAGATGGCTGCCTCCCTCGAGACGATCCCCGCCGCGGATTTCACGCCAGACGGTCGTCTGACGCGTGGCGGCGCCGTCGCGGTGCTCTTCCATGCGGACTGGTGCGGATATTGCGAGGAGTTCATGCCCGGATTCGTCGCGTTCGCCGGCGGACATCACGAGACGGCGTGGGCATTGGCCGATATCTCGGACGAGGAGGACGTGAGGTGGGACGCCTTCAGGATACCCGTCGTCCCGACGCTCGTTCTTTTCGTCGATGGGAGGGAGGCGGCGCGCAGGAACGGCCGTCGCGGTTACGGACTCGACGAAACGGACCTCGCCTTCATATCCGCCGCGGGCGTCGCCTAAGTCGCCTCATCGGCGGCGTAGCGGCCCGAAAAGCCCGCCAAGGAGGCCCTTTCCCGCGCTGGCCCTCTTCTTCATTATCATCTCGTCGTAGACTTCCGCCCACTTCTCGGGGCTCAACTTCGAGAAATCCTCCTTGGATTCGGCGAGTTTCTTCAACTCGCCCGTATCGAGCCACACGCCCTTGCAAGAGATGCATACGTCGAGGATGACGTCTCCCGCCTTCTCGTCGTCCATGAGGCCGCCGCACGACGGGCAGACGAGCTGCGATCCCGTATCGATGCCGAGATACTTCGTGAGGAGTGCGTTGAGGTCCCGGTTTCCAGTGAGCTTGCGTATCTCGCCGACGTCGAGGAAGATCCCGTCACATTCGGAACAGGCGTCGATCGTGACGTTCGACAGGCCGCGCTTTCGCTGCTCCGGCTTCAATGGAGTGTGGTCTCGCGGACAATCGCGGCGCATCGGTTTTCCCTTCATTCCCATTCGACCGTCCCAGGCCCTGGTGGACTCACTTGGCTCGTCCACTGACCCTGTGACGGTCTCATTCCCATTCGACCGTCCCAGGCGGTTTGTGGGTAATGTCGTAGACCACCCTGTTCACCTTGTCCTTCAACCGGTTCGTGATCCGGACGGAGATGGCATCGAGCACCTCGTGCGGGATGTGCATGTAGTTCGCGCTCATCGCGTCGAGGCTCTCCACACAACGCACGACTATCGTGTCGCCATAGGCCCGGATATCGCCATGGACGCCGACGGTCCGCACGGGGATGAGGACGGCGAAGTACTGCCATGGCCGTTCGATTCTTTTGGCCATCGCCGCCTTCTCTATCTCCTCTTCGACGATGGCGCACGCCTCGCGAACCACCTCGGTGCGCTCGGGCGTCGCCTCGCCGAGGACGCGGATGGCGAGGCCCGGGCCGGGGAAGGGCTGTCTTTCCGCGACGGTAAGTTTCAGTTCCCGCGCTACTTTGCGGACCTCGTCCTTGTAGAGGTCGCGCAGCGGCTCGACGAGCTTCAGGCCGAAATCCGCCGGAAGTCCACCAACATTGTGATGGCTCTTGATCGTGTCTCGCAAACCTCCGCCGGATTCTATCCAGTCCGGGGCTATCGTGCCTTGTACGAGGAACTCGGCGCCCGTCCCCTTCGCTTCGCGCTCGAATATCCTAATGAACCTCTCACCGATGATCTTCCGTTTCTTCTCGGGATCCGTGACACCTTTGAGCGCCGCGTAGTATTCGTGGCTCGCTTCCACGATCTTGAGTCTTAACGGGAGATGTCCGAAGTTCTGCTGGATCTCGGCCGCCTCGTTTTTCCGCATGTAACCCGTGTCGACGAAAACGGAGACGAGGCGGTCGCCGATGGCGCGGCTCACGATCGCAGCGGCCACGCTGGAATCCACGCCGCCCGAGAGGGCGATGACGGCCTGCCCGTTGCCGATGGTCTTCTTGACCTCTGCGGTCTGTTCCTCGATGAATTTGGCGGCGTTGAACAAGTCAGGACACTCCGGCGATAGGGGTCGTTCCCTCGCGTGCGACGTTCATTTCCACGACGCCCCCTCGCTTGCTTCTACGTCCTTCGCATCCGCGATGTTCTTTTCGCGTATCTTCTGCCGATAGGCCTCGACGGCCTTCGCGACTTTGGAGTCTTTGAGCGCGATCATCTCGCCGGCAAGGACCGCCGCGTTCTCGCCGCCGTCGATGGCCACGGCCGCGACGGGGATGCCGGGCGGCATCTGGCTCACGGCAAGGACCGAGTCGAGGTTCACCTTGCCGGAGACCGGCACGCCGATGACGGGCTTTGTTGTGTGGGCGGCGATCGTCCCGGGGAGGGCTGCGGACATTCCTGCGATCCCGATGAAGACGTCGATCTCTGGCCTTCGAGCGAGCTCCGCGACGCGCTCGGGGTTACGGTGAGCAGAGGCGACCGTGATGGTGTATTTGATCCCCAGTTCCTTGAGGACGGCGCCGGCTTTCTTCGCGACCTCGAAATCGGATTTGCTTCCGAGGAGGATTGCGACACTCATCGTCTCGGGAAACGAAGCCCGTTCTATTAACGTATGCGACGGACAACGCCCCGATGTAGGTACTTATACGTACTCTCGGCGAGCGCTACGTCGTTGGTTTTATCTCCGCCTTTCGCGTGCAAGTACCGGGTCCCATGAGGAGAAACACGGTTTCGGCGATGGCGTTCTTCCTGGCGCTTGCGCTACTTTCGGCCGGGTGCACCAACCTGCCCAAGGGTACGGGGGAGGAACCAACGTACTCGAAAAGCGTCGGCAATGCGAAGGACTCGTTCGGGTTCACGTACTCGGCCGTGAACCACACCGGCTCCGAGGACTTCCTGTGGGAGAACTCGAAGACCAAGGCGACGGTGGGCCTCAGCCAAGCGCAGCAAGGGGGAACGCTCATCGTCGTGATACAGGACGCTACAGGCCGGGAAGTCTATCGGGCCGAACCCAAGCCAACACGTAGCGTCGTGACCCCTACCGGTATCCCAGGCTCTTGGAGGATAATGATCGAGTTCAAGGGGCTCACCGGCTCGGGCTCGCTGGGGATCGCCGCCTCCACGTGAAGGTCCAGCCCTTCCCCGCTGGACGTTGATTTTATCTATGGTAGAGGGGCTCCACGGCCAGGGACTTCGATGACTAAACCCACCTTGCTTGCAGCGCTATGTGTTTTGGGGCTTCTCTCCGGTTGCACCTTCAACCAGGGGGCAGGCGGTCAGGCGGGCGTGTCTAACCAGAAGGACCATTTCGCCTACGGGCTTCAAGGCTCCAAGTCCGGGGAAGAGACCTTCAAATGGGAGAACACGAAGACCAGGGCGAGCGTCAACTGGGGCGGACAGGGGACCGGCACCTTCACCGTCCAGATCACCGATAGCGCCGGCACGAGAGTACTCTCCGACGCGTTCGGCGGCGCGGCGCAGGCGGGAAACAGCAAGACCACGGGCGCAGGTGCGCCGGGCACTTGGACGATCGTCATCGCCTTCTCCAACTTCAACGGCCAAGGCGGATTCGCCGTCGACGCCGTGTGACGGGCGCAAACCGTTTTCACCCCCCGGTGGTTTCGACACCTGTGGACATCCCGCGCTCGCACCCCCGCTACGAGAGCCTCATGACCCGCGAGAAGCTCGTGGCGGCCTTCCGCGAAGGGATAGTGGTCGAGGAGGGGCTCATCGCCCACGGTCGCGGCGAGGCATACGATTATCTTCTCGGCGAGGCGAGCCGCGACTTCGCCCTTCTCGCCGCGCGTAGCGGCGCGGCCGCGCTGCTTTCCGCAAAGCACCCTGTGATCTCCGTGAACGGCAACGCCGCAGCACTTGTGCCCGACGCTTTGGGCCTGCTCTCGAAGGCCACGGGCGCGCCGTTGGAGGTGAACCTTTTCCACCGGACGGAGAAGCGCGTCGCGGCCATCGAAGAGCATCTACGGGGATCGAGCTGCGACCATCTCCTGTCCGGTCCCCCGGACGCGATGATACCGGGCATCGACCATGCGAGGGCCAAGTGCCACAGGGACGGGATGTTCTCCGCCGATGTGGTAGTAGTGCCCCTTGAGGACGGGGACCGTTGCGAGGCGCTCGTGAGGATGGGAAAGACCGTGATCGCCATCGACCTAAACCCACTCTCGCGCACAGCCCGCGCCGCCACCATCACGATCGTCGACAACGTAACGCGAGCGGTGCCGAACATGGCCTCGGCGGCCTTCGAGATGAAATCAATGTCGCACGATTATCTTGGCCGACTCTCCGGTTCGCACGACAACGCAAAGACGCTCGCCGCTGCTGAAAGGTACATGAGGGAGAGCGCGTCGGAATAGACCGGTCTATGCGGGATGCGACCCGCTGGGGGGCGTCGGTGACATGAGAGTTGGTTGTGGAGGCCGCGTTGGCCCTCGGCGGACCCATCTATCAGAACAAATTCTCATTTGGATATGAGCACCCGTCAAAGTATATGCTCGTGGCCCGCTTCGCCCGCCTTCGACTCACAAGCGCCTTCTGGCGGCTCTGACACGCCAAGGTAAATTAGTCCGGCCGCGGATAGTGCGGAGCGTGGCCGACCTCGCCCGTTACGCAACGACGATCGGCGGGATCATCACGATAGTGCCGGCGCTCGTGATCCTTGTCGCGGCCCTTTCCCGGTTCGACCGGCGGTTCAAGGACGAGACGCTTTTCCTCATGTTCATGGGCGGCCTTGTGGCCGGCTTTCTCCTCGCCCTTTTCGAGGCCTTCACGGTTTTCATCTCGCCGGGCGGCATGGCGCTTCTAGGTTTTCCCGGCGTCGAACAGCTGGCGAAGACCGCGATACTCAACCGGAAGAAGCACCAGGACGATCGGGCGATCGTCTTCTACGGTGGTGCTTTCGGCGTGGGACTCGCGGCGATGCTCTCGCTCGTGCGAAGTGCCAGGGATCCCGCTTTCCAGACCTTCGACACGTTCGAACCCGCGTTCTACGTGATAATCGTCGGAGTGAGCCTGCTCCTCGTCCACTTCGCGACAGGGAGCGCGATCGGTCGGGGCGTGCTGCAGAAAACGCCGTTCCACGCGTGCGCATTGGCGGTCGTCTTGACGGCGCCGCTCTACGTGATGATGTTCGAGTTCGACCGGGGAAGGGCGCTACTCTACCTCCCGATGATGCTAGCCTACGGGCTCGCCCTCTTCTATTGGGCGACGGACAAGATCCTTCCCGAAGGCCTCGACGACGAGGCTAGGCGCCAGCTTCGAAGGGCGAAGAGGAAACAAGCGCGAGACGAGGTCGAGTAGGAAACGCGTTCGAGATGCCGTCAAGAGCGCGACCTAGGGGGCTACAAGTGGCGCCCTGAGGGACATCCCGGTCAGACGAAACGGAATCTTCCGGGCGTGGGTTCGTAGATCACTCCGCCGGCCACCAGCCGTTCGATGTGGGAAGCGGCGCGATCTCCGTCGATGCCTTCGGCCTCCAGCCTTTGCGCGAGACCCTTCTCGTCGAATTCGACCACGCCACCGCGCATGCCCTCGACAAGTGAATCCACGGTCGCGGCCTCCCCGCGCCTTGCCTCGACGCCCATCGGCACGGGGCGGCTTTGGGCCTCGCGGAACTCCTCGTAGGCCTCGAGCTTCCCAGAAAGGCGGACATTCAACTCGCCGAGGGCGCGACGCGCCTCCTCATCGGAATCGGTCGTGTAGAACTTCTTGATCGCCGCCGACTCGTGCCGCTTTCCGCAACGTTGGCACGAGAACGTCTTGGGGGAAAGGTCGATTATCCGCGCGGTCCGGCAGTCGGGGCAGGCCACGACGCCGAACTTCACTTAACGAACACCAATGCCGCAAGGCATGTGCCGTAGTGGTCCATCGGGATGCTCAGTTCCTCGATGACGTAGCGCACGCGAAGGAGCTTGATGCCTCGGAGTTTCGCGATCTCCTCCATCTTCCACCGGAGGATCTCCTGCAGCGCTCGCTTGTTCATGTGGCCGTGGGATTCGGCGACGTAGCCGCCTTGGCCGTCCTCACGAAAACCATATGCGACGCCCGCGCTGATGGTCTCGCCTTCGCTTCCGCGCTGCTGCGCAAGGACGCAATGGGTGATGGCACCCATGGGAAGCTTGGTGCGACCCACCTTCTTGATGCCTATCGGAAGGACGCTCGACACGGGCACAAGGTTCTGTTCCGAGATGCGGGCGCGCATCAGCGCCTCGTCGAAGGCGTTGAGGTCCGATACCTTGCTGATGGCCTTCCCGCTAGTCGCAAAGAATCGTTGGGGAACAATCAGGATGTCGCTCAGCGTCTCACACCTTCGGACCTATAAACCCGTTAGGCCGACGAATCAAGTTTCGATACTTAAGGGTGACGGTGGGCCGCGGCGACCGTGATCGGCGCATGGCCGTCGGGCACAAAAATTCTTGAACGTCGCGACGCTAACACACGCCGATGACCGCCCGCAATTGGACGAAGATCAGCCACATCCTCAAGGGAGAGCCGGGCGCAAGCGTAGCGCTACGAGGTTGGCTCTACCGCATCCGTTCGAGCGGTGGCATCGCGTTCGCGGTCGTTCGCGACGAGACCGGCATCATTCAAGTCGCCGTGAAGAAGGGAAACGTGCCGGAGGAGGACTTCCAACGCGCCGCGAAGACCAGCATCGAAGCGTCGGTGGAACTCGTCGGCGACGTCCACGCCGATCCCCGGGCCCCCGGGGGGAAGGAGATCCGCGCGAAAGAGTTCAAGATCATCGGCGGCTCCACGGATTTCCCCATCTACGAGGATCAATCGACAGAGCACCTCATGGACAAGCGCCACCTGTGGCTACGCTCTCGAAAACTCACCCAGATGATGCGCGTCAAGGCACAGATGCTCCATGGGTTCCGGGACTGGTTCGACGAGAACGGTTTCAGCGAGACGACGCCGTCGGTCATCACGACCAACGCGTGCGAGGGCGGCTCGACGCTTTTCAAGTTCGATTACTTCGGACAGGAGGCGTTCCTGTCCCAAAGCTCGCAGATGTACCTCGAAGCACTCATCTTCAGCCTCGGCAACGTCTGGTGCCTCACGCCGAGCTTCCGCGCCGAAAAGAGCCGCACGACAAAACACCTCACCGAATTCGGCCACCTTGAAGCGGAGGAGCCTTGGGTTGACTACAAAGGAAACATGGAGATCCAGGAGCAACTCGTGTCCCACGTGGCCCAACACGTCGCGAAGACTTGCGAGACGGAACTCGTGGAACTCGGCCGCGAACCCGCCGCGCTGAAGAAGGTGACCGCGCCTTTCAGACGCTACACTTACGACGAGGCCGTCGAAATCCTGCAGAAACGGGGTTTCCCGGACTTCGAGTGGGGCGAGGACTTCGGCCAACCCCACGAGAGAGCGCTCGTCGAGGGCGAGGAGAAGCCCATCTTCGTGACACTCTGGCCGAGCGAGATCAAGGCCTTCTACATGGCGCAGGAGGGAAACCATGCACGCTGCGCGGACATGATCGCCCCCGAGGGATACGGAGAAATCATAGGTGGAAGCGAACGCGGGCTCGACATCGATTACATGAAAAAAAGGCTCGAAGCGGAGGGCGCCAAGTTGGAGGCGTACGAGTGGTACTTCGACTTAAGGAGGTACGGCAGCGTGCCGCACTCAGGGTTCGGGCTCGGCACCGAGCGTGTTCTCACGTGGCTCACGAAGGCCGAGCATATCAGGGATGCGACGCCGTTTCCGCGCACCATTAATCGGGCGTACCCATAGTGCGCGGAAACAAGATGACGAGCGAAGCGAAGTCATCGACGTTTCCGAGAACGACGAACCGGGCCTACCCTTAGTTTTGGGGGCCCTATGATCGTCGAAGGAAAGATCGTTCGACAGCTCAGGCAGCATTTCGGACGGACACCTCGGCCAGGGGTCGGCAGTCATTTCTGCAGCGATCAGTAGCTCAGATGTCGACGCCAGCCGCACGACATCTTTCTTCCTTCTCCTTCGCTCCCTTGGTCGCAAAGTAGGTCACGATCGCGAAGACGATCCCCACGAAGAAGAAGATGAAACCAATGAATATGATTCCAAGACCGGCCCCCGCGGCCACCCCCAAGGCTGCGCCCCCGGACTCGTCCGATGCATCAGCAACCTGTCGGGCCCCGAAAACGGTAGCGCTCAACGGCACGAGGAATGAAAGCACCGTGCAAATCAGCCACATGCGGGGCCACGCTCTGAATTTCGATTTCCCGATCCAGTAGCCTGCCGGCACCGCCACCACGATGGGGAGCCAGGTGGCGCTGAGATAGGTGGCGTGGAAGCTGGCGAAGACCAACACGATCAAGCCGCCGCCAACCGCTGCCCCCCATCGGAAACCCTTGGGAACCTTGAAATTGATCTCCACCGTCCGCAAAACGCGCCCGCAATTGGGACAACTTTGGGCCGTTTTGCTTACATCCTTCCCGCA
The DNA here is from genome assembly GCA_016207515.1 of Euryarchaeota archaeon. Lineage (NCBI taxonomy): Archaea > Methanobacteriati > Methanobacteriota > Methanobacteriota archaeon. The sequence continues at coordinate 93,324 of JACQPN010000019.1, forward strand.
GTCGGGGCAGCGCGTGAGATTCTGGCCGGGAACGCTTGGAACCACTGGACTGTCCTGGCTCATGGCACGGCCTAATCAATATGGCGGAACCGCCGCGGTCTCGGGCTCCAACATCCAAGAGGCCTCATACTGGACCTTGGCGATGTTTGAATCGCCGGAAGGCTCGAACTGGATCGTCAGGTCGCCTTGGCTGCCCGGGGAGATTGCGTCCGGCCCATCCACGTTATAGGCGTTGAAGGAATTGCCGTCCGCGTTTAAGCCCTTCCAGTAGAACTGACTTCCATCGACCTTCTCCTTCGCGTTGTCGTTCTTGACGTGAACGATGATCGTATGACATGTCTTGTCGTCGCCAAAGATGCACCCCCCGACCGTCTTCTCGGCCGAAGTTACTGTGATTCCGATGTTGGCCGTCCATGGCGTTATCGCATAGGGGGGAATCGCGGCGGTCGCGGCTTCGCTCATCCAGATCGCCCTGTATCGAAGTGTAGTCAGGATTGCAGTGCCAGTGGAGTCAAACCTGAGGGTGAGGTCCCCCTGATTTCCGGGCGTAATTGCGTCGGCCCCTTCCGTATTGGGCGTCTTTATGATGGTTCCGTTTGAACTCGCCGCCTCCCAATAGAACATGTTGTTGGAAAAATCCTCTTTCGTATTGTTGTTCAAGACGTGGACGGTGAGCGTATGGCAGACTTTGTCCTTCGCGGAGAAAACGCAACCGCCTACCAGCGCCGAAGCAGCGGTAACGGTTAGCGAGATGTTCGGTTTGGTTAACTCCGGGTTGCTCGTGCACCCCGCGAGTGGCAACGCAATCAGCAGGCCAATGGTCAGCAAAACGTTTCGATTCATCACGACCCCGCCATCAGGCGTAAATGGGGAATCCCCATAAATAATCATCCACAAATAAAGAGAAAGCCAGAATGGCATTCTTATAGGGGGATGCCACGAAGAGGAGAAGACCGCGGAAAGCCCCGACTCATCGACCGTCAGAATCGGGTAGCGCTACCTTCCGAGGTCATGTCCGTTCTGCAGGTGGGGCCCGGTGATTATGTCACGTTCACAGTTGACGGCCAAGATGTGCGGATTCTGAGGGTGCGGTGGTCCGTCGAGAAGAAGTAGGGAGCGCCACTCCGTGGGCCTCTGCGTCCTGCCTGGGCGCCTTGGCCTAGCCAGACAGGTCCAAGAACACATTATCGTCCCCTCCCCGGAAACCACTTGCTGTAGGTTTCGTGGTCCACAATCCGAATAACGCTAACGCAAGGGACGCCAGCGCGATTGAACACGGTATAGAGTAGTCGCCAGAACGACGGCAAGTCTTCGACGTAAAGGCAAGAAAGCCTGTACCTGCCGAGAAGCGCAGGTGGAATGGCGGATCTTCGCACGACTTCGCCGTGGAGCGCGTCCGCGAGCAATGCCTTTTTTATCGCATTGACGCGCCGAACTATTGATTTGGCTCGCTTGGAATGCTCGCGCTCCAGCTGCGAAAGGCCTTCGAAGGCTTCCTCCGTGAGGAAAACGTCCTGGGAACGCACGCCGGTCAAAGTTTGCGGCCGTTTCGGATTGCTTCCGCGAGTTCGGGCGACGCCTCAGGGACCCAAATAATCCCCTTGCTTCCTTCGAGAACGGAGCCGTCCTCCGCAAGAAACCGGAGAATCGCGTTCAAGCTCTGGCGCGTGGTCGAGTGCCGCCACCTCGCAAGCTGTTCGAGAATCGCATTTCGACTGATGGGCTCCTCGGCTTCTTGCAGTATGGCCCGGACGAGCTCAATCGTCGCAAGCGTCGGGTTGGCGCCCGTCTTGGCGAATTTGGGCTTGGGCGGCCTCAGGCTGGGCATCATGGGTATATGGATAAATGGAGGTATATGTAAGCTTGCACCCCCTCCCGCCGACGAAAGTATCGGCGCCCTTGGGGGAGTCGTATGCAGCGCACGCCTAGAGGTGTGCGCCCGGGGCGGGATTCGAACCCGCATGGCTGCTACGCCACTGGCTTTTCAGGCCAGCGTCCTACCAGCTTAGACTACCCGGGCGTGGCGCCGTAGTCTCGGCGCCCGACCCCATTTGGCGATGAGAAAGACTTATGCTTTGTCCCGGCTGATTGGACACTGGCTGCTAGGCCCCCCACCTTCCGGTCGGGGGTCCCCAGTTAGACTACTGGGTTGGGGCCCCTAAGGGGCCCCTCCAATTCCTTCCCCTATTTCCCCCCCGCCATCCCTGTTCCTTTCCTTGGCGAGGCCACGAACATCGCAAGCGACACGAGTGACAACCCGGCCACGACCAGGAAGGGCCACTCGATCCCGTAAGCGTCCGCTATTGCGCCCGCGATGCTCGCCATCAAGGCCCCGCCGCCAAGCTGCAGCGCGAAAACGACACCATACGCCGTTCCACGATCCGCGGCTGCCGTGGTCTCTGCGACATGCGAGAACACGGCCGGGTAGGTCACGAAGAGGAACATGCCTAGAAAGACCATGATCGGCAGGAGGAGCGCCGCGGACGTGTTGAGGAACATGGCCGTGAACGCCGCGCTCATCCCCGCGTACGAGATGATGAGGCCGTTCCTGCGCCCGACGCGGCTGCTGAACTCACCGTAGAAGTACGCTCCGATGACGCCCGTACCGACGGCGGCCGCCAGGAGCAACGCTGCGTCCCTCGGAGCCACGCCGTAACGGTCGACGAAGAGCAGCGGACCGAAATTGGAGGCCACGTTGAACGCGGCACCCCCCACTGCGAAGAGAAAGAGGTCGGACCCGAAGCGGCGCGCCTCGTCGCGTGCGCGCCGGGCCGGGTCGGTGCGAGCCGGAAACGTCTCCTTGACCGGCGCCGTGAGAAGGAGGCCCAACACACCTGCCGAGATGATCATCGTCCCCGAAAGTATGAAAGGCGCGTTCCAACCGTAGACCGCGCCGACGATCCCGGCCGCCGTGATCGCGAACACGTGGCCCACGTTTCCCGCGCTGCTGTTTATCCCGATCGCCTTTTCGCGGCCCCCGCCTTCATACGTGCGCGAGAGCCAGGCGACCCCCAACGGGTGGTAAGTCGATGATCCGATGCGGATGATCATGAGGGCAACGAAAAGCGCCCAGAACGTGTTGGAAATGGCGACGAGGAGGCTTCCCGCCCCAAGGAGGATGATGCCCATGGCAAGGGGGCCGCGGGCCGAGCGACGGTCGCCGAGCTTGCCGAAGTACACTTGTAGGCCGACCGTGAGCACGAGCCCGGCGGCGGTCAAGAGACCGATCTCGGTGTATGAGAGGTCGAAGGCGAGGCGGATCAACGGCATGAGGGCGGGCACGACCGCGCCGCCTCCGTCGTTGACGAGGTGGAAAAGACTCGTCGTAGCGAGCACCCGCTCCTCGACTTTCACGCAACGCACATCGTCCACATGAAGATAAGATTTCAGCCTTTACATTGGCAACCGCCAAATAGGAGCGAAGGAATCACGAGGACGAGACCCGTGCCATTCGACCCCAAGGACAATGTCTTCCTTCTCGCCGGCCCCGTGAAGATGCACACGCGCGTCCTTGGGGCGATGACCGCGCCTACTTTCTCGCACCGGGGCCCCGAGTTCGCGGCAGTGAACAAGGAACTCATCGAGTTGCTCAAGTACGTGTTCCAGACGAAAAACGATGTGGTCGTCCTCTCGGGATCCGGCACTGCCGGGATGGAGGCGGCGGCGTCGAGCCTGCTCGATCCGACCGATCGCGTCGTGGCCATCGAAAACGGCAAGTTCGGGAACAGGATGGCCGACCTCGTCTCGCTCTACGGGAGACCCGAGATCCTCCACTTCGAATGGGGCCAACCGCCGGACCTGGCCGCGGTGGAAGCGGCGGTGGCGAAGCCCGGCACCAAGGCGCTTTTCCTGACGCACAACGAGACGTCCTGCGGGGTCGCGAACCCCCTGAAGGAGATCGCGGCGATGGCCCACCGGCACCGCGTGCTCGTGGTGGCCGATTGCGTCTCATCCATCGGCGGCCTGCCAGTGCCCGTCGATGACTGGGGGATCGACATCGCGATCACTGGAAGCCAGAAGTGCATCGGCGCACCACCTGGCCTTGCCTTCGTGAGTGTGTCGAAGCGGGCCGAGGAGAGGATGCCCCACCCACGGTCGCTCTACCTCAACCTTCGCAGCTACCTCGAGAGGCAACGAAAGGACGGCCAGTACCCGTTCACGCCCGCCACCCACATGTTCCTCGCCGCCCTTGAAGGGTTACGCATGATAAGGGAGGAGACGCGGGAAGCGCGTTTCTCCCGCGTCCACCGGATAGGTGAAGCGACCCGGGCGGCCGCGAAGGCGATGGGCCTGGAACTGTTCCCGACACCGGGCTACGAATCGGACACCGTCACCGCGATCAAGTACCCGAAAGGCGTCGACGATTCGGCGTTTCGAGGGTACTTGCGCGAACGCGGCGTCATAATAAGCGGGGGACAGGACCGGCTCAAGGGGAAGATCTTCCGCCTTGGACACATGGGGACGGTCGAACTGCGGGACATCGCAGGGGCTCTCACGGTCATCGGGGCCGCCCTCGACAAGCAGGGCTTCAAGGCCGACACCGGGGCTAGTCTTGCCGCGTTGCAGTCCCACTTGTGACCTGGAAAATAGCAAACGTTTTCCGGGTGCTCGGGCGTCTCGGGACCCGTGCTTCTTCAAGCCCGGGGACTCGTGAAATCCTACCCTGGAGCCAGGCAGGCGACGCGGAGCCGCGCGCGCTCCAATGCGACGGGCGCCGCAGAGGCTCCCGACCCTCACCGCCCGAGCGAGAAGGACGGCGAGGCAAGGCGCGCCGTGGACGGCGTTTCGTTCGAGGTGAACGCCGGGGAGGTCTTCGGTCTCTTCGGCCCCAACGGGGCCGGCAAGAGCACGAGTCTCCGACTCGTCTCCGGCATGACGCGACCGGACGAGGGGAAGATCTGGGTCTGCGGCGTCGATGCCGTGGCGCGGCCGAACGACGTGCGAGGCCAGATGTCGATCCTCCTCGAGGCGCCCCTTGTCTACGAGGGGCTCACCGCGCGCGATTACCTACGCACCTTTGCCCGCGTATCTGGCCTTTCGAGCGCGCGTTCAAGGCAACGCGTCGATGAAGTGTGCCGGCTCATTGACGTCGCGAAACTCATGGACAAGAGGCTTGTCCACATGAGCCTCGGCGAACGGCAACGCATGGAGATAGCGCGCGTTCTCATACCTGACAGGAAGCTCTTGGTGCTTGACGAGCCGTTCAACGGCGTCGACGTGGAGATGCGTAGAAGGATCCGAGAGCACCTACGGACGCTGCTCAAGGACGGCCATGGGATAATCTTCACGTCCCACAACCTGGTCGAGAGCGAAGGCTTCGTGGACCGGTTCGCGTTCATCGTGAGCGGGCGCATCCTCGCGGTGGGGGGAGCGAAGGATCTTCGGGAGAAGTTCCTTCTCCCGGTCTTCCGCCTCGATGTCACGGACCGCAAGAAAGCGCGAAGGCTGATCGAGGACCTTCCTTCGGTGCGCGACGTCCAGGACGACGATTCGGCCTTGCGCGTCGTGTTCGACAGGCGGGAGTCTGCCGCCGGCGTCGTACGGGTCCTTGTCGAAGGCGGCGTCGGGGTCCTGGAGCTACGAGGGGCGGGCACGATGGAAGACGTGTTCTTCAAACTCGCCGACAGCCGCGGCGCCTCGGCCGAGCGCGGGCCGAACCCTCGAAACGATCCGGAGGGTGGTCGCGGCGCCTAGTCACCGTTTCTCATTTGTCCTCGGAATCGTGTCGAAGGACCTGCGGGACGTGAAATGGATCCTCGTACCTGCCCTTGCTTTGTCCTTGGTCCTCGCGGCCGTGTTCCTCGCTGGGCGGGAAGAGGCGCGCCCGATAGGCGAACCGGGAGGCGACGTACGGGACGCTTCGCACGACATCCTCGGCGCGAGAGTCGTCGCGGGCGCGGGGGACTCCTTGACGCTCGTCGTCGAGACGAGGGCCCGTCCCACGGACGGTTCGTTCTTCGTAGGGTTCCTTTCCACAATAGGCGACGGCGGGACCGTCGCGACGCCGCACCTTGTCGTGGTGAATGCCAGCTCCAACGGTACGGGCTGGACATCGAAGGCCGGCCTCGCGATCCGCACCATCGCCCCCCGATCCAACGAACTCCCATCGACGCCGACCCATACCGCCATTCCATCGACGGCAAGTGCCGGCGACGACGGGCTGTCGATCGGCCTGGACCTGGTGTCGATCGGCGGCGAACGCTTCGGAGACCAGCTGTACGCCATCCGACTCCTGACGCTTGACGAGGACGGGGCAAAGGTCGACCAACTGGACACGGAGACGCTCGATGTTTTCTACTCCTCTAAGGTGCCGCGCGCCGCGCCGGAACGCGTGAGATCGTCGGTGACTGGGCAATTGTCCTTCGGCGCCGTCGTGGCCTTCATAGGTCTCGTCACCCTCACAAGCAGGCTCTACGGACGCGAGGTGACGCGAGGAACCGTGAAGATCCTCGCCTCCTACCCCGTCGGCGTGAATTGGCTCCACTTCGCGAAATCGTTGAGCATCACCTTCTCCGTGGGTGTCCTGTTGCTCGTCGTCACGCTCCTCGCACTCCCGAACGTTATTGCGACGATCCCGGGCGAGTCGCTCCTTCCCGTGCTCTTCGGGCCTTTTTTGGCCCTTGTGGGGGCGGTCGGCCTCATAGTATTCGAAGCATTCGCGCTTTCGAACGTCCTCTACTCCTGGCGTAAGAGTGCCCGCCATGGGCCGACGCTACTGGTCCCTCTCATCAGCGTGCTGGGCCTTGCCACGACGCTGGCCGCATCCGGGACGGTCATCTCGATATATTCCGCCGCGCAACGCGAGATCGCCGGAAGCGTGGCGCCCGCCGAAGAACTGGCCGGCGTCGGCGGGGCCCTCACCACGATCGGGACGCTTCTTCCCTTCCGCCTCGCCGGCGAATCGGCCGCTTGGTTAGCCGGCCCGGGCCCCGCGCCCGGGGCGACGATCGCCGCGGTCGCGGTATTCATGCTATTGGCCGCGGCGGGGGTCGAGGCGGGCCGCCGGACCTACGTGGACGTGTTCTTCAACGACTAGACGGGCCCGCGGCGAGGGGGCTTCCATGGCCCAAGAACCGGGCCCGCTAAGCCTAAATACCGGGTCCCCGTAGTCGCCGCGTCGATGCTCGAAGCAGAGTACGACCTCCGCTATTTCAAGGAAAACGGCTTCTCCCGCCGCAAGTGCGCCCAATGCAATTCCTACTTTTGGAGCCAAGACCAGAAGCGGACGCTATGCGGGGATCCACCATGCAACGAGTACACCTTCATCGGTGCCCCGGAGGCGAAGAAACCCCTAGACCTCCGCGAGATGCGAGAGACCTTCCTCCGGTTCTTCGAGGCGCATGGCCACACGCGCGTGAAACGGTTTCCTGTTGTGGCGCGTTGGCGCGACGACATATACCTCACCATAGCGTCGATCGCTGACTTCCAACCGCATGTGACGAGCGGTGAGGTCCCGCCGCCCGCGAACCCACTATGCATCAGTCAACCGTGCATCCGCTTGAACGACGTCGACTCCGTCGGCAAAAGCGGTCGCCACCTCACGAACTTCGAGATGATGGCGCACCACGCGTTCAACAGCAAGGAGTTCGGCCAACCATACTTCAAGGAGGAATGCACGAAGTACTGCCACGAATTCCTCACGAAGGAGCTTGGCATCCCGGGCGCTTCGGTGACTTACAAGGAGAAGCCTTGGGCAGGAGGCGGCAACGCCGGGGCGGCCTTCGAGGTGCTCGTCGGGGGTCTCGAGGTCGCGACCCTCGTGTTCATGTCGCTTGAGGCGGACCCGGCGGGCCCGATCGAGCTCTACGGCGAGCGGTACAAGCAGATGGACCTCAAGATCGTGGACACGGGGTACGGCCTTGAACGGCTCGTGTGGGCGACGACCGGGAGCCCGACGATCTACGACGCCATCTACCCGGACATGGTCAAACGCCTCGTCGAGAAGGCCGGCCTCTCGCACGACCTTGAGGACCCAAGACACGCAAAGATCCTTTCGGAGACGGCGAGGCTAGCTAGCCTCATGGAAGTGAACACAGGCGCGAAGGTGGCGTCGCTGCGGGAGGCCGTGACGGCGAGGCTTGCCGAACGCGGCGTGAAGACCACGCCAGCGGAGCTCGCCTCCATCATGGGCCCGCTCGAATCCATCTTCGCCGTGATCGACCACACGAGGTGCGTCGCTTTCATGCTAGGCGACGGCATAGTGCCGTCGAACGTCAAGGAAGGGTACCTGGCGCGGCTTCTCATACGTCGCACACTGCGCCTACTGGACGAGTTGGGACTCGACCTGACGCTCGCGGAACTCATCGGCGAACAGCTCGATTCTCTTAGCGGCGACTTCCCGGAACTGTCGCAGGCCCGCGAGACCATCCTGGAGATGTGCACGCTCGAGGCGGAGCGCTACCGCGAGACGATGGAGAAGGGATCGCGCCTCGTGGAGCGCGAAGCGGGGAAGCTCAAGGAGAAGGGATTCACCGAAGAGAAACTCATCGAATTCTACGACACGCACGGTCTTCCGCCCGACATCGTGAGCGCGGTCGCGCGTGAAAAAGGCGTCAAAGTCGAAGTCCCGGACGACTTCTATCAACGCGTCGCGGCGCTACACAGCAGGGAGACGGCCACGAAACCGGTCAAGGCCAAGATGGAATTCCCGAAGACACGCCTCATCTACTACGAGAGCCAGGACACGCGCGAGTTCGAAGCGATCGTCCTTGGCGTGAAAAACGACGAGGTCGTGCTCGACGGCACGGCGTTCTTCGCCGAAAAAGGCGGCCAACCGGCAGACCACGGATTCCTGTCGACGGCCGACGCGATGGCGGAAGTGAAGGACGTACAGATCCGAGACGGCGTGGTCGTGCACACGATAGAGCCGAAGAACGCAAAGGTTCGGCGCGGCGAGGTCGTGCGCGGCCGGGTGGATTGGGGGCGACGCACCAGCCACACGCGCCACCACAGCGCCACCCACATCCTCCTGGCCTCGACGCGCAGGGTCCTGGGGCCGCATGTCTGGCAGGCCGGCGTGCAAAAAGGCGCCGAGAGGTCGCGCCTTGATGTGACGCACTTCAGGAACATCAGTGAGGAGGAGCTTCGCGAGATCGAGGCGCTCGCGAACACCGTCGTCCTTGAAGGTTACCCGGTGGAGAAACTGTGGCTCGACCGCAACGAGGCGGAGAAGCGGTTCGGCTTCCAACTCTACCAAGGCGGGATACCGCCCACGAGGCAGGTCCGCGTCGTCAAGATCGGCGACTTCGACGTTGAGTGCTGCGGCGGGACGCACGTGAAGACCACGACCGAGGTGGGACCCATCAAGATCCTCAAGGCCGAGCGTATCCAGGACGGGATAATCCGGCTCGAATTCTCGGCCGGGCTCGCAGCCTTACGCCGCATCCAGGAGAAGGACGCGATACTCAAGGAAGCAGCCCAGGTGTTCGACGTGCTTCCCGAGCAATTGCCAAAGACCGCTGAAAGGTTCCTCACCGAATGGAAGGAGCTGCGAAAACAGGTGGAGGCCCTCAAGCCTTACGCGGCCGTCGTGCATAAGCAGGAGCTTCTTTCGACCGCGACAACCGTCGGAAACGTGCGCCTCGCCGTCCGGACCGACGAGTCGGACATGGACGACCTTGTGCTCCTCGCCAGCGAAGCGACGAAGGGGACGTCGACCATCGTCATCCTTGGGTCAACGAAGGGCGGGGCGAAGATCGTGGTGGCCCGCTCAGACGACCTGAAAGTGAACTCTGGCGACGTCGTGCGGGAGGCGTGCAAGGCGATGGGAGGAGGAGGCGGTGGAAAACCGAACCTCGCGCAGGGCGGCGGGCCCGATGCATCGAAGCTTCCCTTGGCGATGAAGAGGGCCGAGGAAGTCGTGCGAGACGCTTTGGCGAAGGCTTAGTTTCCTGGAAAGGCGAATGGTCTTGCGGTTTTCCGGCCTTATCACCCTGTGGGGCCTTTGCCCAGCTTTCTTGGTTCCACGTAGACGTACTTGAGGACCGGCAGCGCGGTCTTGAGAGCGGATTCTAGCCTCACGAGCGTCGCCTCGATCTCGTGCGAGGGCATCCCATCGACGAGGTCCACTTCGAGCCCCAACAGCACGGTGTCCGCTCCCAGGTACATGCTCTCGACCGACAAGACACCCTCCACCGCCGCGTCGCCGTCCACCACTTTCCGCACGGTCGACAAGTCCCGCTTGGAGAGGCCACGCCCCACGAGGAGCGCCTCCACTTCTTTGGCAAGAAACACCGCGAATGTCATTAACATGAGGCCGATGATGATGCTCCCGACGCCGTCCCAGACCGGATTCCCCGTATAATGGGTGAGAAGAAGGGCCGCGGCGGCGATTGGGAGCCCGACCAGGGCGAGCGAGTCCTCAACGAGCACGGTGAGAAGGGTCGCGTCCCGGTTCTCTTCGAGGAACTGGCGAAAGCCGACGATGTTGCGGGCACGGGCCGCCTTCTTCGCCTGGCCCAAGGCCACCGAAAGGGACCACGCCTCAAGGATGAACGCGCCAAGGAGGACGCCGAGCGAGAGCGTGATGTCGTCCACCACGTGCGGGTGCTGGATCTTCTCGACTCCTTCGAAAAGCGAGAAAGCACCCGCCACCCCAAAGAGGATTATGGCGACCAGGAACGACCATAGGTAAGCGGCCTTGGACGTCCCGTACGGGTGCTCGTCTGTGGGCGGTCGATGGGAGCGGCGTAGCCCGATGTAGAGCATCACCTGGTTTCCCACGTCGCTGAAGGAGTGGGCGGCCTCGGCTAGCATCGCGGAACTCCCGCCGATGATGGCGGCGAAGAGTTTCACGAGCGCGATCGCGAGGTTTCCAAGGAGTGCGGCGATCACTGCGGTCTTGGTCTCGGTGGCCACGAGGGAGGCGAAGGTGCCTTTGAAGATGGAGGTTTCGGTCGTGGGCGCAAGACCCGTTTGCGCCCGACAAGCCCCGCACCCGTCTCAACGTCCCAGACCCTCGTGTCGGAGTGATCCCCCTTGGGAAGCGTTCTCACCTCGGTGGGAAGGGCCCTAGTGCATCCTTCCGCCGTGTTGGGGCCCGAAGGCGTCCCGGGGCTCGGGGGGCCGGACGAAGAGATGGTACTTCTGGTTGGGGTCCGTTATCTCCAACTCGATCCTATGCGCCAGGAGCTTCGCGGGCTGGTGGAGCTGCTTGACGCGCTCCTCCATGTCCTTGAAGCCCTTGAAAACACCCTTCTTGCGCTCGTTCAAGACGGCCCACATCAGTTTCTTGCCGAGGCCCGGGAGCAATTCCAGGACGTGTAACCTCGTGGTTATCGGAGGCGCCTCGTTGTAGAAGCGGATGAAACGCTCCTCGTTCTTCGTCACCATCGCCTCGATCGCGAAGCGTAGCTCCGATTGCGCCGCATGGGTCATCTCCTCGAAGCGGACTCGGCCACGGACATGGTCGATCTTCTCCCTTTTTTCGGGTTGGTCCTTGCCGACGTAGACGCGCTCGCCCCCGACGAGGACGACGTTCGGTTTTGGCACTATCTCAAGAAGGGCGAAATTCTGCTCTCCGAGGCCGTACGCCAGGGCGTCACGGCCGCGACGTGGGTCGTCTGGCCTGCCTTGGGGCAAGTGGTCCAATATGTAAGCGTACTCCTCCAAGACGGCCGACCTCACTTCTTGTAAGAGAGGACCAATTCAATAATCTTATCTAGCTGCTCTTTCGACAGGTTGGTCTTTTCCTTGTGGAAGAGCCCGCGCAGGTCATCTGGGTGGGTCGGGAGGGTATCGACGATCTTGAAAGCGACTTCGTCGCCGACCACGTTCAACGCCTTTACGGCCTTGAGGAGTTCAGCGGCGGTCTCGGTCGGGAGGCGCCCGAATATCTTCGCGTGCTCCAACGCGAGCTTCTGCTCGTAGGAGAGCTCCTCCTTCCGGTCGGCCTGTTCCTTCTCCAGGATGTCCCGCACCTCGGCCTGCAGGACGCGGCGGCCCTCCGTCGACTGGACCTGCATCACTGCACCTTCTGGACTTGGGACGCCTTGTGTATCTGAAGATGCTCGGGGCGGGCGACCACCGTCTTGTACTTGCCGCCCATCCTGACCCTCAATACGAACGAGGTGCCGCGCCGGCCGGTGACGACGGCCGTCTGGCCGTGGAAGCGGGAATGGGGCTGTCCCTTGTGGACGCTGGGGTTCACGACGATTGCGACGTGATCGCCATCGTCGAAGCTTCGAAGCGAATGGGTCACGGGGGGCCGTCCCCGCTCGCGTAGCTTCTTCTGGAACTTGTGGCGGGTCTTGCTCCTTGGTCCTTTCGATCTCTCTGCCATGGGTGGATCCTCCTTTCGGGGGGTTGGTCGATCGTCTTTCGCGCTCGACCGGTGATCGTATCTATGCGCCTGCCTTGCGCCAAGGACTCGCGCGCCCGGGCGTCACGTCGTCTTGACCGTTTCCTGGTCTTCGACGTCCACGACATCGAGTTCGACGACGCGGGCTTGGGAATCCATCAGCTCCGAGAGCGATGGGCGTGTCCTGCCGTCGTCGCCGCTCACGAGTTCCTTGATGTACAGGCCGGCGTCGCCCTTGATGACCACGGTGGCCTCTGGTCCTGCGAGGGACTCCACGCTCATGTCGAGAACGGTTCTCGACCTCACGAGGTCGCTTCGCCGGGCCGTGACCCGTTGTGGCGTGCGCTGGGCGATGGCGCGCCCGCGTAATGCCGCGACCACCTTTAAGAACCTTTCGCCATCCGGGGGGCTGTCGAAGAGTACCTTGGCCCGATAGGTCTTCACGGCCCGCGATTCCTTGACGGCGGCCACTTCGGCGCGCGCTGCGAACCGGAGACCCTCGATCTCAACGGAACCAGAGCGGTTCACCTCGGAGGCGGCGGCCGCGAGGTCGATGGATCTCACGCGCGGGGACCGCAGTTCGAGGATGAACGGTCGTCCCCGCCCAAGGCAACGCGCGTCGATGTCTTCGCGGCCCATCCCGTGGAAATCGTTGTCCGTCGCCTGTGAAAGTCGGACGAAGGGGCCCGCCACGATGTCTTGGACGCTCGTAGGGTATTGGCGACCAGTGAAGGCGCATTCGAGGCATCCGGTACCCTTGCAATTGGAACATGGCCATCTTGTCTGGGGGATGCCTCGCACGAGTTTCCGGTACCTTGCGTAGACGAAGATGGGCGAGATCTCTGCCGTCGCATGGGCGAAGCGCGTATCGATTATGACGGTGACGTCGGGCTTCTTGAACTCGACGTCCTTGCCTAACTCGATCGAGAGGCGTTTTCCGATCTCACGGTTCATCTCCGACGTGGCTGCCTCCCGCGTCTCCTCCGGGGTGATCGCGTCAAGGGCCGCCTCGCGATCCGCGAACGCGTTGGAAAGCCTGGTCCCGATAAGGAGATTCCTGAACTCAAGACCGGCCAACGCCCGCTTTCCGGCGTCGACGAACTCCCTGACGGCCAAGTAGACGCCCTCGCAATTCCCGCAATCCGGCTCCGAAGGGCCTGAGGGGACGCTCGTGTCCTCCCGGATCGCCCGCCCGCGCTCGGGGTTCGAGAGCCCGTGCTCTACCTTGCCGAAGCGCCGACCGAGGCATCGATCGCAAAGCGTCGATGCCGGGAGCTTCGAGACGGCCTCGATGACCTTCGGGGCGAGGAGTTCGCGTTCCATTGTTGGGGAGCGAACCGTGCCCTTGCTAATAACCTAGGCCCACGGGAGCCCCTCGTCGCAGCGGGACACGCTCCTTCCTCGTCAGCCCCAATCCTCGAACCAGGCGACGAGTTTGACGTTGTATGCAGGGTTCTCTGCCACGGTCCCGTCGGGAAGCGTCACTACGAAATAATCGACGAGACGGGCGGACCCGGCGATCGAGACGCCCACCACCTGCGTCCATGAGATCTCGGTTATGACAGGGTATGCGCCGAAGAACGAATTCTGTGGGATAGTCCACGAGTGTCGGTAGTTGCCGGGGATCGCCTGCGGGGTCTTGGTCCACAGGGGGTCTCCCGTTCCCCCGCACGGGTCGGCGGAGTACACGGCGACCGCACCGTCCTCGCGCGCCACGGCCACTTCCAAGCCGACGTTGGACGTGACGAGTTCACCGATGACGACGTCGTTTATCTGTGCCGGCGCTCCTGCAAAAGTCAGCCCGCACCCGAAGATCGGTTGACCAGCCACAGTCGTCGTCTGGTAGAGGGTGATGCGGTAACCCGGCGTCGCATCCGTAGAATCGTTCAACGCCACGATGAGCACGCGTGTATTCACGCCATCGGCGAAGGACCTGATGATGTAAGGAACCGCGTCGGGCTCGAGAAGCGCCCCATCTAGCACCTGTGCCTTCGTCCCCTTTCGGCCGTCGACGACATAGACCTCGGCACCGACGTCAAAAAGCGTCTCGTTCACGCCGTCTCCCGTGAAGTCCACGCTCGAATCTATGTCGTGCACCTGGGACGACGTGTTCGAGACCAGCGTCGCGTTAGTTCCGTAGATCGACTGGACGTCCCAGCTCCATAGGTCGCCGTAGGTCTGCAGGCGGGCGCTTTTCAACGTCGTGTTCCATTCGGCCCCCGAGACCGACACGTCGTAATTGGTCGTCGATGAGAAATCCTCGCGATATACGGCGGACGAGCCAAGGGTGCCGTTGTAGCTCAGGTTGAGATAGTAGTCGCGGGGCGCGATGCTTAGCCCCAGGGCGTTTGTCGCCAGGGTCATGCGCCAGCGGAGGTCGTTGCCAAGGGTCCCGAAGGTGATGGTCTTGATGACGCTGTTGTTACCGGTCACGGTCACCCACGTTGCGCCGCCGTCGTTTGACACCTCGAGCGTTATTGGCGCCGTCGTCGACCCCGATGCTGGGACGAAGTACGGGATCCATTCGTCCTTTGGGACCTCGATGAACACGTTGGCGATGGTTTCGAGCCCCGCAAAGGAGCCGACCTTCTTTGATCGCAACGTTTCGGAACTCGCCACAAGGGAATGGCCCATAAGGTAGCTCGTGTCGCTGGAGCGGCCCCCGTAGACGTAGGTGTAGTTTGCGCCCGGTGTCACTACCACGGTCCAATTATTGATCCCCGGGGACGGCTCCGAATGCCAATTGAGGCCTCCATCGACCGTCCTCCAAAGCCTGGAGTTCGTGCCCACGGCCCACCCGTGCGTGCCGTTCGAGAAACTCACCGAATTCACGACCTCGTTCAATCCCTCGACCCAGCCGCGCGACCACGATGTCCCACCGTTCGTCGTATAATAGATGTCGGCGACGGCCGTGTTGTTGTTCCCGGTCAAGTTGGCCTTGACCCTCGCGCAGAACTGGGCGCTTCCCGTCACCTGCGTGCAGTACGCCTCGGTCGGTTCGACGAGGCCGCCGGCCCCGATCCAGCCGTGCGTTGCGTTCGCGAACGTCACGGACCGCAGCGTAAGCCCGAAGGGTTTGCCCGACTCGGCCTCGATCTGCAGGCTCGACCACGTCGTGGCGCCGTCGGTCGTCTTGAACACGTACCCGTCCTCGCCCACGACGAAGCCCAAGGTGTCGCTTACGAAGTGGACGCTGATGAAACTGTACCCACCTGCGACGCTCGGGGGCGTCGGGGTGACGTTCGTCCACGTGACGCCGCGGTCGTTGGTCTTGTACACGGCGTTATGACCGGCCCAATAGCCCGTCGTTGCGTTCACGAATTGGATCGCGTGGATGGGTGTTTTCGGGAACAGGGTGAAGTTGGATCCGTCCATGGTGTTCGCCAATGCATCAATGCACCGCGGGTCCTCGATGCCGCGGTTGTCGCAGACCCAGACCAACCCGTCGCCGAGTTCGAGCGGGTCCGTCCCGAACGATTCTTCGGTGACGCCTCCTGCGACGCCCGCGATGGCGAAGAAACTCGTCGTCGGGTAGGTGACGGAAGTGAGGCGCAGGGTCTTGGACGCGTTGATGATGATGTAAGAGCTGGGTGGCGTCCCGCGTACGACGGGCGCGAGTATCCCCGTCCCTCCGCTATCGCCGACGATGAGGCCACGGTCCTCGTCGATGAAAGCGGCATCATAGACGGTCGTCGCGACGAACCCGGACGAGAGTACTCCCGAAAAGACGTTCCCCGCGGAGATCCCGTTGTACGCGCGGACCTTGCTCGTGGGAGCGAGGGTCAAGTAGTCGCTGATCCCGTCCCCGTTCAAGTCGCTTTGGACGACCTTCGGAACGACGATCGGTGGCTTCGGCCCGTCGAGCGCCGCCGTGGAGGCCACCGGTGTACCGCCGTACGTGACGTTCCTACGCGGGACCCCCGTGGGGGTGTAAGTCCACTTCCCCTCGCCTTCGAACGTGAAACCCGCAACTGTGCCGTCGAGTCCTTGGATGACGAGGCCGCCCGAACGGGCCCAGGTGGCGCTCCCCGTGTGGTTACCGACGGCGCCCAAGGCCATGCTTCCGATAGGTATGAGCAACTGTTTTGCCCACTGGAGTGTGCCCGCCGACGTGAACTTCGCAAGTTGTCCATCGTACACCGTGGAGTTCTGACACGTGCCACCTGCGCCCGCGTAGACGTAATCGATGATGCCGTCGCCTTCGTTGTCGTGGAGCGCTATTGCGTTCACGCTGTAATTGAACCGGTAGCTCCACACCGTGTCCCCTGATGACCCGGCAAGCGCGTAAAGCGCCCCATCGCACGTGCCGACCACGGTGCCGTAGTTCGTGAGACTCAGACGGCCGGACGCCATCGCAGTCACTTGCGAAGCGACGCCCTTCTGCCACAACTGCGGATGCGCGCCATCGCCATCTATTGCGTAGACGACACCCGTCTTCGAGCCGACCACGACGTCGTTTGCCCCCGCGCCGTTGGAATTGATGATGTTGACCTTCGACAACGCGCTCACGGTGCCCTCAGCATAGGCGCCGACCAAGGTCTTGATCGGGACACCGCTATCAAGAGAGGCAGGACCGTAGATCCTGGTCGTCTCGATGATGTTCAAGGCCCCGAGCCCTGACAATTGATCGACGAGCGACTGCGCCCGGACCGTGATGTTCACGTTGCCGCCGAGAGTGTAGTAGCGACGCTCGACGTCCATGGTGCTGTTGTAAAGAGCGCTACGGAGTGTCCCCACAAGCGTGGACGTGGAAACGCCGTTTGCATCGTACGTGGTCTTTCCGGCGACCGCCTTCTTTCCAAGTAGAAGGGACGACGTCACATTGAAAGTGTTGTTTATCACAAGTTTTGTGGTCGAATCCCGGGCCTTGTACCCTGTGGACATCAAGGCGCCGCTGGTGCTGTTGACCTTGTCGGGCGGGATGTCGCGGTAGTACACGGACGGGGAGGCCGAGAACCGATCGAGAGTCGTCTGGTAACTGTTATCAAACGTGACAGGTGTGAATGCGTACGAGTCGTTTTGCAACCCCGTTGCATAACCATTGGCCGTCACGTTGAAGATGAATTCCGCGGCGGTGGTCTTTGTCACGCTTCTTGCTCCCGTCCAATAGACTCGCGTGGCATTGAAGAGGTGCCACCCCGACGTCGTGAATTTCGTTCCCGTGTGGACCGCCGTCGGGCCGGTGGTGATGCCGCCGAGTATCCGGGCGGAGGAATTCCCCGCCGGGAAGCCGCCCTGCGCAAAAGCCGTCGGCGTGACGACGACGCGTTGGGTCTCGACCATGAATCGCTCCGTCTCAGAATGGAATTTCGTGATTGAGCTGTTGTATCCACCGGAGTTCAGGCCGCCGAACAGGTATGCCTCGCGGAATTGCTCGTCGTTCAAGAGCAGCGCGCCGGCTATCGGCCATGGCAGGTTCGCGGAGGCCGGCGCCGAGACGATGGAGGTGTCCGCGTCGTAGATGACGGTAGTGTTGAGATAATTCGTCCCGTCGTGCCCTCCGAACGTGTACGCCCGGCGCGTTATTGGATCCCACATCGCCGACGTGTTGGCGCGCGCAGATGGAAGGCTCCCGGCGAGCGTGATCTTCTGGTTCGGGAGGTCGATCTTCATTATGTCGCTGAAGAACTGGGTGCCGTTGTAGCCGCCGAAGACGTACAAGATCTGGTCGCGCGCGTCGAACGCGGCGCTGGCGCCGGCCCGGGCCGGCGGCAATGAATGCTGGACCACGGTCACGTCGTCGACGTATGTGGTCGTCATCGCGTCATAGTCGAGCGTGGCGCCGAACCAGTCGTTCATCGTCGAAACACCGACACTCACGTTGATGGTGGACGCCGTGGGGACCACCATGGTGGAGAGCTGCAACCAACCGGTCGCGGCGGTCCCGTTGCCTTTCCAAGGGTCGTGTCGATCCTTGGTGTCGCCGTCGATCTGGAGGTACTGTCGCAGGTACTTCTTGTTGAGGACGCCCGCGGGGTCGTAGGCATCGTAGATCCAAGCGGACACGAGCGTGGGCACGTTCGGTGTGACTGTCACGCTGCGGTAGATGAACGTCCTGTTACCGTTGGATTGGTTCCCGGCCAGGTTTATCTTGTAACTCTTCGACCCGCCGTGCGCTTGTGTCGTCACAAGGCCGCCGTCGACGCCCGGAGCGCCGCTGTAGGTGTCGCTTTGCGACGCGAACGTCCATCCCGGCGACGATTCGAAATCGCTCGACAACGCCGTCGTGTTGACGTACGTCGTGAAATCGGCGGAGAGGTTCAACACCTCGCCTGGCGAATCCCCACTGTGCGGGAGGACATTATAGACGTACGGCGAATAGCCCGACAGCAGTTTCCCGCCGTATAGCAGCGTCGACCCATCGCTCTCCGTCTGCGCGTATGCCATGTGCGAAAGGTTCACCGGCAGCCTGAACGTGGCGTTCGATTGGAACATCGTGGCGTTCACACGGGTGATGTCCGCCGTCACGTAACCCGCCCGCTCACCACCGATGAGCCAGAAGTTCTCACGGTCGATGCCTGTCGCGGCGAAGGCACGGCTGGCGTTGAGAACGGCAACATTCGGATCGAACTTCGCGGACGGCGTCAACCCGATGACGCCGGCAAAGAGCGATCTATTGTTGATCGACGACACGCTGAACCGACCAAGGTTCACATCGGCGATGCCGTTGGCGAACCCGGCCGTGAAGGTCGTTTGCGCGTTGACGCCTAGCGGGTACGGGACGGCCGTGGAGACGAGCGGGCGAAGTGATGCCGCGCCAACGCCGGCCGGCATCTCGACGATGAAACGCGCGCGGCCCAACGAGCCGTTCCCCAGGAAGGCGGAGAACTCGTAGAAATGCTTGGTCGCTTTGGTCGTGTAGATTGCCGTGGAAAATTTGAAAATACGCGTATCGTTCACCAATGGCAGGGTTCGGTTTGCCGTGATGTTCCATCCGAGGTCGCTGTTGCCCGTTACTTTGGCGGCCGCCCAGTTGTATTGACTATTCGTGACGTCGTCTGGGAGCGCGTCGTCCCAATCGGGCGGAAGCATTACGGTAAGTGTGCTCCCGTTCGGAAGTGTGCCATCTTGCGTCTCGCGGAGGCGAATGAAAAAAGTAATCGGTACTGAACTGGTCGTCGAAAGCTCCGTGACCGAGATCTTCCTGAAACCTTGTGGAATATGCGGTGGGTTCTGATTCTTTGTAAACAACAATTCCGATGAATGGACGGGGGCCAACGTTGATCCTTCCGCCGTGATTTCGTGCTGTTTGATCATCGGCAATCCGGCCCCCGCCAACGTGATATTCAACAATTCGCCTCTCATCTCTTCGACTTTCGAACTTTTTACAGGAAGGGAATAGACGCCCATCTCGGCGAGTCCGTCGTAGAAATTCAAATCGGGAACCACCAGGTCGTACGACCATTGTGGCGTGATGATGCGACTCCCAGTCACGGTTTCGCCCAGCGGGTCCCGCTTCTTGTATATCTCGAACGGCTCGTACCCGTTGTCGATGTAGACGCTGTAGATGGATCCGACGCCAAGCAGGTTATTGAGCTTGCTAGTGAGGTTCGTCGAATCGCCTTGGATTGATTGCGCCACGTACTTCGAGAGCGTGTTGTCCCCGTACTTCCAGTCAGTGGCCGGGAGCTCGTGGACGACGTTCAGGGCATCGCTAGACCGCAGTTCGAGCTCGGCCCGCGTCTTTGACGTCGGCGACGACGGCAAAGAGAACGACAATACGAAGAGCACCGTGGCGAGGATCAAGATACCGACAAGCACGGCCTCCAAGACCTGGACCTGCCCTTGGTCTCCGCTCAATCTCTTGCTCATGCCACCAACCGGACCCTTCCACCTCTCCAGCGGTCTGAGTCTGAGTAGTCTAAGAGCGGCCACATTTAGGCGTTCCGGAAAGGGCGCCGAAGGCTATATAGGCCGCGCTGGTTTGGTGACGCCCGTCCTTCAAACGCGAACCGGCGGGCTTCCCGTACCGGAGGCGGCGGTTCCATCGCGACCCACCCCGCGCCCGGATTCTCCCTGATCCCATTCGATGTCATTGCCCCAAGGGCCGACGGGGACGTTATGGTCGAAATCGTAGAAGTCGGCTTCCGGGCCCTCGTCAAGGAAAACGGCGTCTCCGCCCACGTCGTGGGAGAAGCCATTCGAGGCGGCCTTGGTCCAATAATTGTCGAAACCGGAACGGTCGGAGAACCTTGCGTAGGCTTGATCGCCCGTGGTGTACGCCCTCGCGCAACAGATGCTGGCGTTGTGCGTGTCGCTTCCCGATTGGTCGATGAAGACGCCGATGGCCCGATCTCCCGTCGTGCCGAAACCGCCCCAGGCGTAACCCTGACCTTGCGAAACAATCCAATTGCCGTCATCTCCCGAGTAATCCAGGAAGATGCCCACACCCCTGAAAAAGCCCGAGCCTTGAGACTCGACGCCTGAACTACGATTGTCGTCTCCCCCGATGTCGACGGCGATTCCGATCCCTGCAAGCCGTCCCGCACCCTGGCAGGTCGACATCCCAGAATACGTGTCGTTACCTTGCTCATCGTGTAGGATGCCGATGGCCGCACTGGCGCCGCCTTGGCAATAGTCGGTGCCCCAATAGGTATCGTCCCCGGCGATATCCAAAACGGCCGATACGATGATGCCATCGCCGCCGAGCTGCGTGGGGAGACCCATGCTTCCCCCGGCGGCCATGCTGTAGGTGTCGTTGCCGCCGAGATCGACGATTAAGATTGCCGTGTGGTCGTATTTCACGGTCGGCACCTCGACCTTGGGGTTGTACGGACCCTCGTAGGTGGTGGCCCCGCTCCCACCGACGATTATGAGGCCCGTGGGGTCGGAGAAGATGATGTCGTCCTCCGTGTCGTCGTCGCCGTTTGGCGTTATCGACGAGAGCCCTTCCGTCTGGCTCTTGGCCAACGAATAGGAAACGAACTGTGATCGAGTCTCCGCGATCGCTTCGAGCATCACCGCCGCGGCGATCCTTGAGCTCGGCATGTCGACCTTTGCTAGCGCTGATTGCGCGCGTTTGGACGGGGCGCGCGGATCCGGTCCGTCCCTTTGCTTCTCGTACTCGGCCAACGCGTTCCAATCTTCGGTGGTCAATGCGCTCCACGCAGAACGCTCAAGAGATGTGGCAAGCGCGGTCGCGGCCACTAGCTTGGCGATTGGGCGCTGGATTTCCAACGGCAAGGAGCAGGCTGTGCCGTGGAGTTGCGTCAATGACTCCGCAGGAGGATTGAATTGATTGCTTGCATACAGCGACTCGGCCGCCAACGCCAACGGGCAGAGTTGCCCACTGAAATCCTGCGGCATCGGCAATGGGCCCAGCGGCTCACCCGGAAGAGACCGGAGCACTTCCGCCGGCTGTTCGGGGATTCCGGCGCGGGCAAGCCCTGTTGCGGGCGTCGAGGCCCGTGGCGCCTGGCCGTCGTCTCCAACAAAATCGTCACGGTCGCGCGAAAGGGGAAAGAGACTGTCTGAAACGAAAGGGAGCGCCACCGTGGCGATCACTAGGCTTGACACGACGAGAACGACAAGAGTAGCGTCTCGATCCACGGGCACTATTTTCCTCCAAACCTATTTATGGGAACGTCCGGCGACGCTTGGCCATTTCTCCCCAAAACACCCCGGGCGGCTGACATGTAAAGGCGCCCGGGGCAGTCGTGGGGGATTGGCATGACACTTCTACGTCACTGACGGGCCGTCTACGCCGCGTCCTTCGCCGGCGCCTTGCGTCCAAATCTTGTTGTTCCCGCACGGGCAGATGTAGTCGGTCGCCGAATAGACGTCCTGCTCCGTACCCTCGTCCACGAACAAGGCGTTGCCACTTGTGTCCCAAGCAAGGCCGTTCGCGGCGACGTGGGTCAGGTACTGGTCGAGACCGCCCTTGTCGACGAACCACCCGCTGGCGGCGCTGCCGACAGTATACCCGCGGCCGCAACAAATGCTGAGATTGTAGTAGTCGTTGCCGGTGTAGTCGAGGACGATGCCCACGGCCCGCTGGTCGCTAACGCCGTAGCCGCCCCACGCGTAGCCTTGGGCGGCGCTCGTGGCCCAGTATTCGTCGCTTCCGTCGAGATCCACGAGGAGCCCCACGCCGCGGAAGAGGCCGGATCCCTGTGATTCGGTTCCAGCGCTCCGGTAGTCTGAGCCCAATTCGTCGATGAATATGCCAACACCGGCCAATCGCCCGGATCCTTGGCAGTGGGACCCCGCGTTGTAACGGTCGTTCCCCGATGAATCGATGAGGATGCCGATCGCTGTGTCGCCGGCTCCTTGGCAGTTCTCCGAGCCATCGTAGTAGTCGTTGCCCCCTAAGTCTATGACGACGGAGACCGGGATACCGTCGCCGCCCAGCTGTACTGGTAGGCCGTTCCCGCCGCCGGCGCGGCCGCCGTACGTGTCGTCGCCACCGAGGTCGATAGTGAGAACGCTTGCGACGTCCTGGTTCACCGTCGGCACGTCCACTTGCGGGTTCCAAGCGCCCACGTAGTTCGCGGCGCTTGAGCCTCCGATGATGAAAAGGCCAGTGGGATCGGAGAATAGCACGGCGTCCGTCGGGACGATTTGGTGCGGAATGATGCCGGACGCGTCGTCTATCAGGTCGGATGAATCCCCGCCATGGATCGGCGCGTCGTCGTTCCCGTTGCCGTTTTCAAGCTTACCGGCGCTTGTCGACTCCTGGTTCTGGTATTCAACCAGCAGGGGCTTCGCCTGTTCAATGGCCGACAAAAGTGAGTACGCCGCTTTGACGCTGGCGCTCTGGTCGATGAATTCCAGGAACGGTTGTTCCTTTGACGCGAGTGACGCGTGGTCGCTGTCGAGGCTGCCGGTCAAGGCTTTCCGGATTGCCGCGATGTTCTCTGCGCCCACAGCACCCATCTGCGCCTTCTCGACATCGCCGGCCTCGGTGATGGCGTAGATGATCTGGGCGACCGGGATCTGGAGTTGCAATGGAAGCGCGCACGCGTCCATCTGCAACTTATCCTTGTGCTTCGTCTCGACGACGATGTCGTTCGCCGCATAATACTCGGCGATAGCCGTTCTCATGGGACACGTGTCGCCGACGAGGTTCTGGTTCTCCCAGTCCTCGAGGGTCACACCGCGCGCGAGGGGGACCATGCCGAGGAAATCGGAATACTGCGAACCGGAAGCAGGCGGGGTCTTAGGATTCGAAGCGAGTGTCAGCGGCTCGTCGCCCTGGTTGAGCGGCAACATGGCCACTGCGATCATGATACCAATCACCATCAGGGCCTTCATTCGGTTGTCGAACATCTACCCCACCAACCCCCTGCTCCATTCGAAGTAATTAATATAATTTCGCCAAAGGACCCATCTACTCCCCCGGGGAAATGGGCCCTGACAAGACGTGCCTTGGCTGACCGGTCAGCGAAGGGTGGAGGGGTGGCGCGCGATGTCGTTCAGGCCCCGGTCGCTGACGACTCCAAAGCCTTTCCGACCGCCGAGCTTCCTCGGGGCGCCTCGGCGGCGGTGACCAAGGCATCGATGACCTTGTTACGGATCTCCGGAGCCACGACGTAACCGGTCGGCCGCTCCGGGTGCGCTTGGACGATCCCGCTCGACGCTAAGCGCGACACGTGGAAATTCACCGTGCTCTTCGCGTAATCGAGGCGGCCGCGCATCTCTGCCTGGGAAATGCCAGGCTCAAGAAGGACGAGTTTCGCAATCTTACGGCGAACGTCCGAGTCGAACGCAAGGATGTAGCCCTTCTCATTGACACCGAAGGAATTGTGGTTCTCAAAGAGGCGAAGGAACCGACCCTTCTTCGCCAACTCGATATGATGATAATCCGCAAGGACCCGAGAGTGATGAAGAGCCGTCTTGAAATCAATACCCAACAGGCGAGCCGTATCCGAAACAGAGATGCCAGGACTCTTCTTAATGAGCGCAAGCATCTGCTGACGAATAGGGTTGTCAAGAATCTTACGCTCGTGGAGACGACGGCAGAGGGCCAGCGCGGGGCCAACAAGAAGGAGAATTGAAGCGGCGAATTCGACACCTAGAAATCCTTTGTCGGATGAGGCTGCCCCAATCTCTGTTTGGTCCGTCCGGTGATTGGATGTGGGCGAATCGTCTGAGATTGGTATTCGCATCGTCGACGTTCTTGGAAGCTGTGAGTCGTTTGCGCCCACCCGGAAAGCACTGCCTCGAATCGGAAACTCAATGGGGGCTATGCCCAATTCGACTGGCGGGAGAGCGCCCGCGCCCCCAGAATCCTCCATCGAAACAGAAACTCTCACCTGCCTGTAATTTAACGAAAACAGGACGTTCGGGGTCGCGCCTCGGCCCTCTTCGGCAAATGGTACGAAGGCGTCGTGCGGGCAATCAGGAATCTCCAGTGGCAACATGTCGCATGCCAAACCCCCATAAAGGTCCGGATTCCATGCTTGTTCGTCCGAAGGCGCGGGATTCAACCCATAACCGATGGCCACGTAATCGTATCCGAGTCTATCCTGCTCGGTCCCCCATGAATAAACGTACGACGTCTGCCAAGGGATCGAAATCCCCGCAATTTCGGGCGGCACCACCAAAGAGAAGCCTTCGTATGACGCATCCGCGGTGGCGCCCGCCAAGCCCAGAATAGGTTGACGCGTGTGGTCCGTAGACGAATAGTGCTCAAATACCGAATGGCTAATCTCCATGTACTCGAAATCGACATCGTTTTCCTGTTGAATGGGTGGAAGGCCCGCCCCCGCCGCCTCTAGGCGAACACTCCTGGGCTCGCGCGAAACCACAAACTCGTCGTCGCCTGGGCCGGCAGTCCCGTTGTCGGAATACTTGAACACACACGCCGTAACCACTTGAAAGGGTGTACATCGCGCCGATCCAGGCTCCGTTGCGTCAGCGCGAAGCGGGCCGCCTTCGACCGCGACATCGGCAAATGTGGTCGGCGCCAACAATAGGAGAAGAATGCCTGCCAACAGGGAGACGCGCATGATGAGCACCTACCGTGGCGACCAGTAAGGGATTCCTTCCGGTTTGCATCCGCCACCGCCGGTGGTGCAGTTACCGACCGCAATGCGACACTCATTAAGATCGAGACGTCCCGCCTTGTTTCCTCCACAGTCGTTGTGGACCGTACCATCCCCCGGTTCCGGCGGACTTGCCGCTGCGGGCGAAAATATGGCCATCAACGTTGCCAAGCTCACTACGATTACCCAACCACGATCTCCCAACATGATATTCCCCCGGCTTTTCCGGCGTGGTTTGGTGGCATCGTGGCTACAAAGACCTTTCGCCGCAACGGGCAATCTTGGCCGGCACGACCGGGGAAAAGCTTAAATGGGCTTCAGGCTGGCTAGAGTTCGTTCAGGAAATGCCAAATACGGTTGGAAGGGCAGGAGTTGCGATGAGGGCGGTCCTTTGGGCTCTAATCATCGTGGGCCCCCTAATGGCCGGCTGCGTTTCTACAGACGCCCCAGTCGAAATACAGCTGGTCCCCGAAGCTACGACGGCGTCGAATCTAAAACCCGTAGTCATCGCCGTACTTGATACCGGCGTTGCGCCGTACCACGAAATTTTTGCCCAGAGTTACGACCCGGGACGTTCGGCCACTGTCAGGGGACTCGCCGCACAAACTTGGGGGCCCGTCCCCGCCGTCGATCTCCAAATTGGTCCCGGCGATGATGGTACTTTTACGAATCGACTGGAGTCGGACAAGGCAGTATGGGCCACCCTTCGGAACGAGACACTCTATTACTTCAACGGGACAAATGTATTCGGTTACTCCATGCCGTCAACATTCAATCCGCCGTTCCCACATTCCTCTGTTTCCGCGTCAGAACAGGTACCGGTACTCGACGAGGATGGACACGGAACCGTCATGGCCTCAATAATCGCGTCGGCCGGTGCCATCGTGGTCGCGATCAAGATTCCGAACGCCTACTATGAGAACCAGCAGGAGGTCACACGGAATACCGCCAGAGCCCTCGATTGGATTGCAAACCAAACCTGGATTGACTTCGTTTCGTATTCATTCGGTGTTCGAGGAAATCCCCCCACGCCTTGGGACGCCGAAATGCTGTCGGGAATCAAGAACGTAGGCGCCAAGGGAAAACTCTTCTTCACGGCATCTGGAAACGAGCCTTCGACCGTAATCACCTCTGGGGCACAGGGACCGCCGGAGGCAATCGCCGTTGGTGCCTTCCACAACGCGTCTCATGGTGACCGCCCCGATACAGGAAAACAGATGGACTACGTTTCCGACTACGTCATGTGGGTTATCGATCCACACTCTAGAGCCGGCTGGAATTGGAATTCCGGCACATCCCTTTCTGCACCCTACGCGGCCGGAACTGCGGCCGCAATTCTCCTTGAGCTTCGGAGGGCCACTCCGGACCGAAGTTTGTCCGCCGCCGAAATTCGAAATGCACTCAACGTGTCCGCGAAATATTGGCGCGCTTCAGATTGGCAAGAAAAAATTACCAACTACTCAGATCCCGGCGATGGCGTTTTCCTTGGCGGCTCGGCCCCCATCCTCCCCACGCCCTGGGTCCAGATGGGCTGGGGTTACGTCGGTCCCGAAATCGTCCCGGCCGCCGTCGCCTACTTGAAGGGCGAATCCACTCCTCCCCCTAAGCCCGCCGAGGCCATCCAGTACATGGAGACCACTTACGCTCTTCGCGAGGCGTATTGGGCGCAGCGCGGCGATCTCGCGTCGTGATGCCACCAGATCGCAGACGGGCTCCACCTGCGCCGGTGCCCCGCAGCCAACGTCCTGCATTCGTAGCCCACCACATTCTCGCCCTTCAAGGCGCGGCCCCTTTCTCTCGGACACAGGGCCCACCGGGGCCACGACTTGAGGCGAAACGCGATGAAAAGAGTCACAAGCATCCTGTTGGGCCTGTTAACGATGACAGCCATCTTCGGTTCCGGGTTAGCTTCGGCGTCGCACACCGCGAACGAATGCGCCGATCCGAGCTATTCTGAGGTCCTGTGCCCTGATCCGACGGCGAACGGCGCCTCCTGCCTCTCCTATGGCATCGTCATCATCGAGCGCGACCAGACCGCTTCCCTCTTCGGCGGCAACGTGCTCGGCGACGCGGTGATCGACTATTCCGAGAGTCGTGCTTGGACGTGGGCGATCCCCGGGCCCTGGCCACCGATACCCCCGCCGCCCCACCAGGGACAACCCGGTTTGATGGCTCCGCCGGGGGACCCATCGGCCCACGCTGACGCCAACCAGATGGGCGTGACATACACGAACATGTTCCTCGGCATCGGCCTCGACACAAAGACGGTGTTCAGCCGGTGCGACGTGCTCGCGATAGAGGATCCCGTCGATGGGCTGTACACGGAGGCCTACGGCCGCGCAGGTGTCGAGGACTTCGAGCTCTCGCTATTCGGTGGCACGCTTCAGTTGAACGCGGAAGTCCTCGACTACGAGGAGCAGGCGATCGGCCTTCCGTGGGTCACATGGGCGGCGGCCGCCTGCGACGTGGCGGAACTGGAGGTCGTGCCCGTCACGTCCTTCGCTTACTGTCCGCCCCCGAATTCCGGTCTCGGTGCCCTGATCGTGACCGTCGAGGTCAACGAGGAGTGGGGGCCGGTCCCGAACAGCGCCGGGCAATGGGTGTACGGCGGAGCCGCGCTCCACGTGACCGTCTATGGTGGCGTGTCGCAAGTCGACATATACGTGGGTTACGTCTCCGTCGCCGTCACCGGTGGTACTCCGATGCCGCCGATCTGGGTGAGCGATCCGTGCCTCTCTGGCATCACGCCACCCGCGCTCGGCATCTGCTGATTCCGCGGCCAACGGCGCATCGCCGGTCGTCCCTGATGGCCGGCGCATCTTCTTTTTCAAGGCTTTCTAAAAAGGAGGATCGTTTTCCCGGTCCGCACGACAGTTCCGTTATCGACTTTCTGCACGGCCCCCCGGGGGAGCCGTTTCCAGTCCACGTACGTGCCGTTGCTACTGTAGAGGTCGGCGACCTCGAAACCGCCCGGGACGCGGCGCACTTCCGCGTGCCTCGTGCTCACGAACGGGTCGTAGTCGAGGCAGACGCCTGAATTCGGGTCGCGCCCGATGAGCCAGGGGCCGTTGCCGGAAAGGGTCATGGTCGAACCGATGCGCATCCCGTGGACGATTGTGAGGCGGGGAAGGTCCTGTTCCCGGGGCGTCGGAGCGCCCGTTACCATGGGTCGGGTGGGCGGGCGGAGATCCTCCGCATCGTCGAGTTCGGGTTCAAGGACGCCGAGTTTTCCGAACTCCTCGTAGATGCTGAAGAGGCGTTGCGGGACCACGACGTAATCCGTCACGGGTCCATGCTCTCGCCGTCCTCGTAGGCGCTGTACGACGCCGATGTCGAGGAGTTGTTGCACGTGCTCCTGCGCCGTCTGGCGGGCCATCTTGAGTTCGGACGCGATCTCCTCGATGTAATGCGGCTTCACGAGGAATTTGAGAAGGCCGAGGCGCTTGGCGTTGCCGAGCACTTTCAGGTAGCTCGCCAGGGCATCGATGCTGCCGACACGCGCCTCCTCGCCCGCTTCTTCGAGGCCCTCTTCCACGGGGATGGTATGGTTCCCGATTCATGAAGCCTTTGCCTAGGCGAGAAGGCCAGGCGCGGCGTTTCGGATGGCGCCACGCATCTCGGAAGCGTCCTTGAACCGGTCCTCCGGATCCTTGGAAAGTGCGCTTCGAAGGAACGTCTCGACAGGTTCCCCGTGATCCTTCACCGACAGGACGGGCTCGCCCTCGAGGATCAATTGACGCACCTGGAAATCGTCCTTTCCGGCTATTCGAAGGTAGAAACGTCCGGTGAGCGCCTGGTGGAATACGACCGCGGCCGCGTAGAGGTCGCTGCGGCCGTCCACGGCGAGCCCCCGCACCTGTTCCGGACTCATGTAAAGGAGCGTCCCGGCGACACCACCCGCCGTTATGCCCGTTGCGTCGGGGCGTGATTCCCGCGCCACGCCGAAATCGCCGAGCTTCACCGTCCCGTCCTTCATGAGGAGGATGTTCTCCGGTTTCACGTCTCGATGCACGATCGCCTTCGCGTGCGCCGCCTCGAGTCCTGAAAGGATCTGGTCGAGGAGCGACGTGGCCTCCGCCAAGCTCAGCCGTCCACGACGTTTGAGAAGCGAGTAGAGGTTTCCCCCGTCCGCGTACTCCATCACGATTATCGCCTCGTAGGCGCCCTCCGCCACGTCGTGGATCGCGATGACGTTCGGATGCTGGAGCGACCCGGCGAGTCGCGCTTCACGAAGCAGCATCGATGCCGCTTTCCCGCCGAGGCTCATCGTGCCAACGGCCTTGACGACCACCTCGCGGTCGAGCTTCTGGTCATACGCGAGGTAGGCCCTGCCATAGGCCCCCTCGCCAAGGAGCCGGCTCACCTTGTAACCGTCGAGGAGGACCGCTCCCGGCTCGACGCGCGGGGGCGCCTGCGGTTCGGGGGGCGCCTTCGTGCCAAGGTTCTCTCGGACCATGAACACCATGACCTGGTGCTCCGACTCGCTAATGCCGAGGCTTTTCCTCACACGTTTCACTTCCCCGTCGTCAAGAGGCGCAGTCTCCGCGATCGCCCTCTCGAGGCTCGCACGATACACTTCCAGCTTCCGTTGGCGGATGTAATCCGGCTCGTCCTTGACACCCGGAAATAGGGCGTTCCCGACGGCGTCGCGCGACATCCATGTCGTTCCCGCGATTAGCGTTCCCACGAGGATGGGCGGTCCGGCCATGTCGATCCCCGCCCCGCTCGCCGCGTACGCCAGCGAGCCGAGCGCTCCAAAACCGATGGCAAGCCCAGCGATGCCGGGGCCTGCAAGGCGTTTCAGGCGAAGGTCGAGGTCGAAGAGCTGGTGGCGGGCGAGGGTGTAGACGAGCGCGCCGACCGTGGCGAGGCGCCAGAGGCCGGCGGTATCGAACGCCACCGCCGATGGGACAAGCAGGCTCTCGATCGCGGCGACGGCACCCGGGACGACGAACGCGGCGACGAGCCCTATATCGCGCTCCTCGGGCGGTGGCGGCCTTAGGAGAAGGTGGACCAATAATCCGGACACCACGAGGAGGCCAAGGGCGAAGAAAACGGTGATGGGGAGCGGCGAAGGCGCCCCCGCGACGAGGATCGTTTCGGGCGGATCGATCGAGACGAGTAGGTTACGCGTCGTCACGTAGCTCGTGAAGAGGGCGAGCGCCAGGACCAATCCCCGGTAGCGCTTTCGCGGCGAGCCCGCTCCGGACATCCTGTATCGCCGGTACATCGCGACGAGTGCGACGAAGAAGACGGCGTAGAACGGAGCGATGAAGAGCGGGAACGCGAGAGGACCAAGTGTGGTCGCCGGCGGGCCTTGGCGCTCTCCGACGGCCGCGACCACGAGCGGCGGATCGAAGAGTAGGGCGACCGTTCCCGCGAGCGCGACGATCCCGGCGGTCACGGGGACGACCAAAGCCACCAACCCCTTTTCCCGGCGTAGCGCGAAGTGGGTGAGGAAAAGGAAGGCGGCCGGCATCACCGCGAAAGACAGGAGATAGCTCGTGGAGTGGACCTGGGCGCTTTCGAGGACCCGGCCCAGGTTGGCGCTTGAGACCTGGACCCCCCAAAGGACCGCGAAGCTGCCGAAGAAGAACTGGTCGCGCCTTGCCGGGCGGATGGTGAGCAGTATCGCGCCAAGGACAACAAGCGGGACGCCGGAAGCGAATGCGAGAACCGCGTCGGCCGACGTCATGAGCGACCCTCAGGTGCGATGGAAAGATGAACCTAATTGACCTGATACGTCCCGAGGTCGTAGCCGGTCATTGCGTTGACGAGACCCACGCAGGTGTAGTGGCACGTCTTCGTCCCGGGCGTCGGCGGCTCCGTCAAGACGGCCCGTATCTGGATTGTCTGTGTCCCGGGCTCTTTCGCCTCGAATACGACTTTCAGGTTTCCGGCGGCCGTCGGGTGGCCGCTTCCGAGCGGCATCTCGCAACCGGGTCCCCACGCATCGAGATAGACCTCGAGAAGGCCCTCGTCTTGCAGTTTCGCCATCACGGGCGAGGGTTGGAGGGTAACGATGAACACTGGTGCGTCCTCCAGGATGGGGTCCCACGGCGCGACGAGGAGGGCATAATCGTCCTCCGGGTCGTCCTTGGGGGTGAGAAGACCGCTCGTCATCTCGTCGATCTCAAGCTGCGGGTCGGGATTCGCGCAGACGTCGCTCGCATCCCCGTGCTCCCCGCCGTCGAATTGAATGGCGCAACCGTCCGGGATAACGGCCGGACCGCCGCATTGCGATTGAAGGGTGTCTTCGGTGTAGCTGCGGCCCGGCGAGCCCTGGACCATGAGCGCGTGTTCGTCGGCTTGTGCGGCGGTTCCGATTCCGGATTCTCCCGGAAACGCGTAGATCGCGGGAACGGCCACGACCGCGATGGCGACGAATACCGTGCTCAGCCTCATGCGGTCTCCCGCTCGCCTATCGACCTCAGGGTTACTTGAGGCTTTTCGTGACATCCTATGTCGATAGCCATCGCCATGTGGCGGGACACTTGGGTGCGCCATAAGCTGGTGCCTGTGGCCGGGCTGCCGGCGCAGGGAAAAGGCTGCGCACCTCTTTCGGCCGACCCGGGGAACCGTTATTCGGGCCCATCCGTATCACGGCGCGTGGATGATGCATCGCTCGGCGCGGCGGCACGGTCTCTTTCTACCCTTGCAGCGCGGCACACGGGGCTGCCGCTCGAGGTCAAGAGTGTCCTGCCAAGTGTTCCCGCCGAGGTCGCGGCAATCGACGGGAGTTCGGCGGAGGTCCTCAAAGGCGGGGGCGTGACCGTAGGGCTGGTGCGCGTCGGCGTGGTCGAGGTCAGCAGGGGGAAGGTCTTTCGGCGGCCGGGGGAAGCGCAACTGGAAGTGTTCGATCCCACGGTGGAGAACCGGGCGATCCGCCGCTTGTCTGACTCTCTGGGCGTTTCACTCGAGACACGGCCCGCCGCGTGGTCGCTTGAGGTGTTCCGGGAGCTGTCAGAGTACGCCGCAGCGCGCGAACTCGTGGAATCGCTTTCGCCGGGCGGGCTCCTGTTGATCGACGGGTCGTTCCAAGATCCCGTGGTGGGAGCGAAGGGCTTGGAGGCGCTTCTCGGGCGCGCGAGTGCCCGGGGCGTTTTCGTCGCGGCCGTTTCCAAGTCGACGAGGTTGCGCCATGGCGGTGTCTCCGCGCTCTCGGCGGCGTGGATGGCGGGAGAGCACACATCTTCCGAGTCTCCTTGGGAAGCTCGCGTCCCGCAACCACAGGCATCGACATTTGTCACGTTTGTCGCAAAACTCCATGGGAAATCGCGCGTCGCGTTCCGGATTGACACCGCGATCGATGACGCCGCCACTGTCATCGGCAAGATCGCTGGTCTCGCCGGGGACCCCGCCTACCTCGGCTACCCGTACCCCTTGGCCCTCGCCCACAACGTGGCCCTGATCCCAGACGAGTTCGTCCAAGACGTGAAGCACCGGCTGCGCTCGCGTGCGGCCGCCGAGGGCCTCGACGAGTCCCAATGGGCGCTCCTCTTCGACGATTACCATGAAGTGTTGGAACTCGGGGCTTGAGCCGGATTCTGGGTAAGGGCTGATGCGCGGGCCCACTGATACTTTCGGTGGACTCGTTTCGGAACGCTTTTTAACAGCACCCACTTTAGTCAAGATTAAGAACAGGGATGCAGCGGACCGCTTCTTTCGTTTTGACGCCACGGAGTGCCTGAGCGTGGACCAACTCGGGCGCATCGTCGGCAACTCCGTGAACGAGATCACGTTCAGGGCGCCACCTGACAAGCGCGTGAACGTTGGGGACATTCTCGTGGCGGAGGCGATGACGCCATCAGGGAACGGCGACGCCGGCCACGAGGCGTTCCTTTTGCGCGTCGTCAACGTCGCGTACGGCGCCGAGTCCGCCGGTCCAGAGTGGGTGGAGCGCACGGCTGGGAACATGATAACGCTCGACGCGGCCGGGACCGGCCACGAACTGGTCGACCGGGAGAGGCGTCTTTTCAAACTCGGGATAACGACGCCGCTCGGGATCGTGCGCGACGGCGTCTTTCGGAAGGCCAAGACCCTTCCCCCGCACTTTTCGC
Source organism: Euryarchaeota archaeon (assembly GCA_016207515.1). Lineage (NCBI taxonomy): Archaea > Methanobacteriati > Methanobacteriota > Methanobacteriota archaeon. The sequence continues at coordinate 126,668 of JACQPN010000019.1, forward strand.
GCGTCCGGCGCGCCAACGTCTCCGACTTCGCGTTCTTCGAGCAGTACGCTGGCGATGTCGAGGTCGGTTTCCTTCGAAGCGGCGACGACACGATCGAGTTTCCCGTGGGGATACCCGGCGACAGGTCGTTCCAGTACCATGTCGGTGTGTTCGCGACCACGGGTATGGGGAAAAGCAACCTCATGAAGGTCCTCGCCGGAAGTTGCCTCTCCCTTGGGAAGTACGGCCTGTTGATCTTCGATCCACATGGCGAGTACTATGACGGCGGAGGAGGCGGCCGCAGCGGCCTCATCCACCATCCGTTGGCCGCGAAGAACCTCGTCGTCTATTCCACCCGGAAACTCCGAGGCGCCTACAACAAGCTCACGTTGTCCGCGCATGAGATCGAGATCTCGGATCTTCGGAACCTCTTCGAGTTCTCGCAACCGCAAGTCGATTTCATGGACGCGGCCAAGGCCCGTTACGGCAAAGCGTGGTTCGTCGAGGTCGGGGAGAAGAACGAGCCTCAACTCCAAGGCGAGGTCGCGGGGAACTTCCACGAGGGGACGATTTCCGTGGTCAAGCGGAAGATCCGGCGACTCGTCAAGAACGGACTTGTGCACCGCGACGCTGAGGTCACGGTCTCGTCGCGCATTATCAGGGAACTTCGCGCGGGCAAGGTCGTGCTCATAGACACCGGCGGACTGACCGAATCGGAAGAACTCCTGGTGGCGACCGTGCTTGCACGCGCGGTGTTCGAGGCGAACCGCAATTCGTTCGGCGAGCCCGAATTCGAGACGTTCCCCCCTGTCCTCGTGACCCTCGAAGAGGCGCAGCGGGTCCTCGGGAAGGGCACGTCCGGTAGTGCAAACGTCTTCGCGCAGATCGCGCGAGAGGGCCGCAAGTTCAAGACCGGCATCTGCGCCGTGACGCAGCAGCCGAAGCTTCTCGACACCGAGGTCATCAGCCAGTTCAACACACTTTTCATCCTCGGCCTCTCCGACAAGCGCGACCGGGACATCCTCCAGGACTCGGCAAAGCAGGACATCACGCGGCTCGAGACGGAGATACAGATGCTCATGCCCGGCGAGGCGATCATCACGTCCCCGTACACGCCCTTCGCGGTCCCTGCGACGATCCATCTCTACGAGACTTGGCTCCAAAGTCTCCCGAAGGCCCAGGTGGCGCCCATGCGCGTCGTCGAGGTAAAGGAGGATTTCTTCTGACGACCGGACGGGGCGGAGAGACCGGGTCGGCGGTGGCCGAGACGATTCAACAGGTCGCGGTGATCCCGTTTTCACACGAGCGTCCAAGAGTCAATTTCACGGTCGCAGGCGTTTTGGCAGAGAACAGCAAGGAAGGATGGGAATGAGGATTCTACACGTATCGGACACGCACATCGGCTACGCAAACTATGGACGGCTCAACGCGCGCGGTTTCAACCAGCGCGAGGAGGACGTCTTCAACGCCTTCAGGCAGGTCGTCGACCGGGCCATCGAGGAGAAGCCGGCGTTGGTGCTCCACACGGGCGACCTTTTCGATTCGGTGCGTCCTTCGAACCGCGCGGTGACCTTCGCGATGGGCGAGATCCGGCGCCTGACGAAGGCGGGGATACCGTTCGTCGCGATCGCCGGGAACCACGAGTCCCCGAGGCTACGCGAGACGGGGAGTGTTTTCCGGTTCCTCGAATTCATCGACGGCGTTTCCGCGGTCTACAAGGGGAAGCGCGAGGTCTTGACCTTCGGGGACCTGAAGATACATGCGGTCCCCCACGGCGGGACCCATGAGGCGATGATGCAGGAGCTTCGCGAGGCCGCTGCCGAGCCTGGGCCCGGGATCAACGTCCTTGCCACCCACGCGGGTGTCGTCGGGATAGCGGACTCCGGCTCCATGGAGTTCAACGAGGTCGTGGTCCCCGAGAGCGCTTTCAACGAGGGCTTCGATTACATCGCGCTCGGCCATTATCATCGCGCCACCGAGGTCAGGAAGAACGCGTGGTACGCGGGTTCGACGGAGCGCATGAGCTTCAACGAGGCGGGCCAGGAGAAGGGTTTCCTCTGGGTCGATCTGCCGGAAGCCAAGGTGACTTTCGAGCCCGTTCTCACGCGCGACATGGTAACTCTCCCGGCCGTCGATTGCAGTCTCCTCAAGGATTCCGAGGTCGGCGCCATGATCGTGGAGAGGATCGAGGCGAGCGAACCCGGGGGGAAAGTGGTCCGGTTGCAGGTCCTGAACATCCCTCGCCACGTCTACGCGGCCCTAGACTTCGCGAAGATCAAGAGGCTCACCTCCACCGCGTTGCATTTCCAGGTGAAGTACGAGATCAGTTCCGACGGTGTCAACCTCTCTGCGGACGGGGCGGCGATCGGCGCCCTCGCCGAGGAGTTCGACCGCTTCTACTCGTCCTACCAGGCGGACGGGCTGGAGCGGGAACGCTTGCGTTCCATTGCGATCCAACATCTCGGCGCGGGGGTGTCGAAATGAGACTCCGACTGGTCCACATCCAGAACTTCAGGAAGTACGAGGACGCGCGTCTCGAATTCCCCGACGGCCTCATCGCGCTCGTCGGCCGGAACGGCGCCGGCAAAAGCACCGTCATCGAGGCGGTCGGCTGGTGCCTTTTCGGTAACGAAGCGGCACGAACGAACAAGGAGTACGTGAAGCGCCGGGGTGCGGCGCCAAGCCAGGATTGCCGGGTCACTTTGCAGTTCGAGGCGAACGGGCACGTCTACGAGGTGATGCGCGAGCTAGCGGGGACGAGCCTCGCACACAGTGCGTACCTCATCGCCGACGACAAACCGGTGGTGCAACCGGGACCAAATTCGGCAAAAGAGGTCACCGATTACGTCGGAAAGGCGTTGAAGCTCGACCGGGAATCGTTCTTCACTTCAATCGTCGCCCGGCAGAAGGAGCTGAACGCACTCTCCGACATGACGCCTGGAAAAAGGCGCGAAGCGATCCTTCGCATGCTCGACATCGACGCGCTCGACGAGGCCGTGAAGAGCGTTCGCGAAGAGAAGCGGGCGCTCGTCCAAGAGGCGGATGTCCTTCGAGCCTCGGCGAAGAACGTCACGGACCTACGTTCCAGGGCCGCGGAGTTCGCCGAGGCGAAGACCCGCTCGGAGGCGGAACTCGAGCTGATCGAAGAGGAACTTTCGGGCTTGAAGCAGGAGCTCGACCAACTGCTCGTGCGGCGGGAAGACCTGCGCCGCAAGGGCGAGGCGTTTTCCGAGGTGTCGAGCAAGATCGAGCGCCGTGAGGAGAAGCTCACCGTCTGGGAGCAGCAGCTCGCCGAGAAGCGGGCGGACATCGTGCGCCTCGGGGAGGCGGAATCCGCGTTGAAAGAGATCGCTCCGCGTAACGCCGAGTTCCTCCAATCCCGGGAGCGTCTCGTGCAGCTCGAACGCGCGCGTGAGAAACAGAAGGAATGGCAGACGAGGACGGAGGAACTCGTGGGACTACGCTCGGAAGGCGAGCGCGTCACGCGTAGGCTGGCGGAGGTCGAGGCCCGTAGACACCAGCTCGCCGAGGCCCGCCGCCACTTGAACCACTCCGTGGAGGAACTGCGCCGCTTGGGGACGGAATGGCTCGAAATCGGGCGTGACATACACGGGATCGAGGTGTCGGTACAGCGCCTCAACGAGCAGGCGAACACCATCAAGACGCATCGCGAGGCGATCGCGCGCCTTGGCACCGAAAGCCCCTGCCCGACGTGCGAACGTTCCCTCGGGCCTGACCACCACGACGCTCTCGTGGCGAAGTACGCCGCGCAACTCCTGGAATTCGAAGGCAAGGCGGCGGAGATGTGGGCCACGCACCGGCTCCGAAAGGAAGACCACGCGCGGCTCCAGGAGAGGATCCGCCACATGGAGACGGAGGTCGCGCGTTTCACCCTTGAAGCACAGGAGCTTGCCGTCATGGACGGCGAAGCCGCCCGCCTCGGCGAGGACTCGAAGCGGCTTCGCGAGCGGATCATGGGCCGGGAGGTCATCACGAACGACCTCGAGGAACAGGTGAAGGCCGCGGGCTTCAACGAGGAAGAGCATGTGCGTCTGCGGACCGTCGTCTCCGAGCTGGAGGCCGTCCACGACCGTTTTGTTGCACTCACGAACGAGGTGTCGCGAAGGACGCAGGCGAAGGAGGACGAGAGCATACTCGTCGAAGGCATCGACGGGTTGAAGGAGGCGCTCTCGGAGCTTTACGCGCGGCGTAACGCCATCGGCTTCGACCGCGCCGTCTTCGAATCCGTCGGGCGCTCGTGCGACGAGAAGCAGGGCCTTTACCGTGTCCGTAGCCTCGACGCGCAGAAGAAGGGAAGCGACATCGAGCGGATAGGCGTCGAGTCGCGGCTCGTCGCGGATTCGATCGCCGAACAGGAGGCGCTCGCGTCGAGGATCGCGGAGCGCGAGGAGGCCGTGCGATACCTTGAACGCCTTGCCGGCGACAGGGACAGCGGTCTCTTGATAGATTTCCGTGGGCACTTGATCGCCCGGATCCGGCCCGCGCTTTCCCACCACGCGTCGGAGGTGTTCCGTGTGCTCACGGATGGGAAGTACACGGGCCTGGAGCTCGACGAGAACTACGACATCACGGTCTACGACGAGGGGGTTCCGTTCGGCCTCACGCGCTTTTCGGGCGGCGAGGCGGACCTTGCGAACCTGTCGCTCCGGCTTGCGATAAGCCAGGTGATCGCGGAAAGGGCCGGGGGCGAACTAAACTTCATCGCGCTCGACGAGGTCTTCGGAAGCCAGGACGACTCGCGCCGCCAGAACATCCTGCGCTCGCTAAAGGGCCTCGCGAACCGGTTCCGTCAGATCGTCCTCATCACGCACATCGAGGACGTGAAGGAAGGCGCGGAACACGTGATACGCGCCGTGGAGGCTTCCGACGGTCGGTCCCAGGTCGGGTTCGAAGAAGCCGCGCAGGAATCGATCAGGGCGGAGTTCGCACCGGTCTTGATGCAACGCCCGGCCTGAACCGGGCACATACGTACTTGTAGATACACGGACAAGTTGCGGGAGGTCGGGCGCCTTTCGAGATGGCGAGAGGTTTAAAGCCCGTTTCCCTCTTTTAGCCTCAGCCCCTCATGACCGATTTTCTGACCCTCGACGATCTCCAGGTTGCCGAGAAGACCGTCATCCTGCGCCTCGACGTCAACTCGCCCATCAAGAACGGACGCATAGCCGGCACGGACCGGCTCCAAGCCGCCTCAGCGACCCTTGCTGAGCTCCTCGAGAAAAAGGCAAAGGTCGTCGTCCTTGCCCATCAAGGCCGTAAGGGCGACGACGATTACACGTCGCTTGGCGAGCATGCGCAGTACCTCGCAAGGTTCGCGGAAATGACCGTGACCTTCACCGACGACCTCGACGGCGATCGCGCCCTTTCGGCGGTCCGTGCCCTCAAACCGGGGGAAGCAGTCGTTCTGGAGAACGTCCGAAGCCTCGAAGAAGAGACGCGGAAAGCCACCGGTGCCGAGCACGCAACGACGCGGTTCGTGTCGCGTCTTTCAGGGGCGGCCGATTATTTCGTCTGCGACGCGTTCAGTGCGGCCCACAGGTCACAGGCAAGCCTGGTCGGCTTTCCGCAACTCCTCCCATCGGCCGCCGGGCGTTCGATGGAACGCGAACTCAAGGCCATCATGGCCGCCGTCGAGGACCCGGCGCATCCGAACGTGTACTACCTCGGCGGGTCCAAACCCGAAGACTCTTTACACGTCATGCGCCACAATTTCGCGGCAGGCTCTCTTGACAAGGCCATCGTCGGCGGCCTCGTCGGGGAACTCTTCCTCGTCGCAAGGGGCCACGACCTCGGGACGCCGACCATGACCCTCCTCGAAAAACGCGGCGTCACGAAGCACCTTCCCGAGGCCGAGAAGATCCTCGAGGCCTACGATGAGTCGATCATCACGCCGTCCGACCTTGCGATGAAAGGAGACGCCGGGCGCGAGGAGATCTTCGTCGACGAGTTACCGGGCAAGTTCCCTATCTACGACATAGGGGAGGCTGCGGTCGCGGAGGCGAAGGAGATCTTCAGGGATGCGAATTCCATCATGGTCAACGGTCCCGCAGGCCTTTACGAGGAACCGCCGTTCGACATCGGCGCGCGGGGAATACTCAAAGCCGTAGCCGAGAGCAAGGCGGTCTCCCTCATCGGCGGCGGCCACACCACGAGTGCCATAAAGACGTTCGGGATGAAGAACGATGACTTCGGTTACGTGAGCCTCGCGGGAGGAGCATTGATGGCTTTCATCACCGGCGAGAAACTGCCGGCCGTCGTGGCGCTTGAGGAGAGCAAAAAACGGTTCGGGTCCAAGGATGTAAGGCGCCTACAGTGAGTACGGTGGGGCCCACCCAATCGCGGTGTCACGACTGTTTACGGCGACGCTCACTAAGCACTATGGCAGTCCCGATGGCGCCGATTGCACCCAGCGCTTCAAACCCTGGCGCGGGCGCCTTTCCAACGGTTTTCACGGTGAGCGTCACGCTGGCTTGGTCCCCCACGGTTACCGAGTAATTGCCCTTCTCCCCGACCTGTAGCTCGAAGCCGACCGAGGTCTCCTCACCGGCGCCTAGTGTGACGAACTGCGTCTGCTTCGTCACGCCGTTCACCTTGAGTGCGACACTCGAGGTGCCCGAGGCGGTCCCGGTGTTCTTGACCTTCGAGGACACCGCGACGACCGCGCCCGCGTCGACTTCCGTCTTCGAGAGCGTGAGGCCGCTGTAGGTGAAGCTCGCCGTCGGCTTCGAGACCGTCATGGTCTTCGCCGACGCCGTGCTGATGGTCACCGCGAGGGCACCCTCCTTCGTCGTCACGAGCTGGAACGTGCACTGCTTCGAGCTACCGGCGTTCACCGTCACGTCCTTGCTGTCCACGGTTGTCCCATCGACTTTCAGGTCGCAAGTGAACGTTCCCGCCTGGCCGCCCGTGTTCGTGACAATCGCCGAGACGAGGACCGTCTCGCCGAGGTTCGCAGTGGCCGGCACTTCGAGCGTCGTCACCGTGAATGCGGCGGGCCCGACCGGCGTCACTACCGTAAGCGTCTTCGAGGCGCCCACGAAGGTCGCCTTCGACGCGTTCACCGTGTAGTTCCCGGCCGCAAGCGCCGTGAACGTCAGCGTGCCGTCGTTTCCGGTGGTCCCGGCCACGACGCCATCGACCGTCACAGTCGCACCCGACACGAATCCTGCGGTGGTTCCCCTCTGGATGACGGTCACCTTGACCGTGTCACCCGAGTTGTAGGTCGACTTGTTGAAGGTTATCGTCAAGCCACCGACGGGCGTGAATGAACCGGCCGGGTCACCATTCACGAGGACGTCGATCCTCGCGCTGCCGGAGGGCAAGATGGTGAAGGTGGCCCTTCCGCCTGCGTCCGTTATCGCCGACCCGAAGCCGCCGGTGAGGGTGACTTCCGCGCCGCCGACGGGCGCGCCTGTGGACGTCGTCATCACGGTCACCGTGACAATGTTTGATTCGCCGACAAAGACATTATTCGGAGAGATTGTGACAAGAAAATCAGATGGAGTCGAGGTGCCATTGTCTGGTGGCGCGGCCGCAGGGCCCGTGACAGTTGCGGACCTAGTGGTGCTGTTCGTTGCGCCCAAATTGTCCGTTAGCATCAAAGTTATTTTGAAGACGCCATCGGTTTGGTAAGTGTGGGACTTCTCGTACCAGTAGGTTGATGTGGTTTCAGTGGGGGAGTTGTCGTCCCAGGTCAATTCCTGCAAAACAATTGAGCCGTCCGGATCGATGGAAGCCGAGCTAGTAACGCGGACCTCGCGCGGCCTGGTTGTTGACACCGATACCGTGAACAAGGCGACTGGAACCTGATTCAAAGCCACGACGGGGAGCGTTGTCGAATTTGTGGCGCCTAGGTTGTCTGTGACTGTGAGGGTTATCGTGAATGTTCCATCGCTCGGGTAGGTGTGGGTTTTTGCGTTCCATGAGGAGGTCGCTGTTTCTGGACTTGAGGTGTCGCCCCAGTTCAATTGGTGGGAGGTTATCGTGCCGTCGGGATCGCTGGATTCGTAGGAGTAGACGTAGACTTGGCGTGCGACCGATGTAGAAACTGAAACAGTCAACGCGGCTACAGGTGCCTGATTCGTCGCGTCAGCGCTTCCCGAGAGAGTTAGAAAGGGCGCCGCCGGCGAGCTGCCTATCGAAAGCAGCATGACAAGCAATGCAAAAGTCCCGCTTTTTGATAGCACTTAAGTGTGCTGTAACTTCCTAAACCGGCCCCTTTTGTAACTCCAAAAACGACCCGGGCAAACGGGCTAAAACCCGTCGACCCTGACCCCCGACCGGTGGTCCTGGTGAAGCCCGTGTTCGATGATCCCAACGTGTTGGCGCGAC
>JACQPN010000020.1 GCA_016207515.1 Euryarchaeota archaeon
AGGGTTCGTTAACAAATAAACGCTCTAATTAGGCAGGATTGACTTCTGAGACATCGGTGGATGCACTCGCGATCAAGCGGAAGCTGTCTGCGCTCACGCGAGCGCTGGACGAGCGGAGCCGCCGCCTCGTGTTGGCGGCGGAGGCCCAGTCGTTGGGTCGAGGCGGAATCGAACTCGTGCACCAAGCCACAGGCGTCGCTCGAACCACGATTACGCGCGGCATCCAGGACCTCCGGTCGCCGCCGGACCCCACGCGCATCCGGCGGCCGGGAGCCGGACGCAAGAAACTGGCAGACCAAGACCGGACGCTGATGCGGGACTTGGAGGCACTCGTCGAGCCCGTGACGCGCGGCGACCCCCAATCCAACCTGCGGTGGACCGCCAAGAGTCTCCGCGCGTTGGCGAGCGAGCTTCGCGCCCTCGGGCACCGGGTAAGCCACGTCGTGGTGGGACGCCTATTGGAAGAGGCTGGCTACAGCCTCCAAGCCAACCAGAAGGCGCGCGAAGGGACTCGTCACCCCGATCGCAACGCCCAATTCGAACACATCAACCGCCAAGTTGGCCAATTCCAAAAGGCCCACCAACCCGTCATCTCGGTGGACACCAAGAAGAAGGAAATCGTGGGCGATTTCAAGAACAACGGGAGGGAATGGCGGCCCAAAGGCCACCCCCAACGAGTCCGCGTCCACGACTTCATCCTCAAAGAAAAAGGGAAGGCAGTCCCGTACGGCGTCTACGACCTGACCCGCAACGCGGGCTGGGTCAGCGTCGGCATCGACCACGACACGGCCACGTTCGCCGTGCACTCGATCACCCGATGGTGGGCGACGATGGGTCGCCCCACCTACCCCAAGGCCACGCGCCTTCTCATCACGGCCGACGCCGGTGGAAGCAACGGCGCCCGAAACCGATTATGGAAGTGGGAACTCCAACGCTTCGCCGACCGCACGCGCCTCGCCATCACGGTCTGCCACCTACCCCCAGGCACCAGCAAGTGGAACAAGATCGAACACCGCCTCTTCAGTTTCATCAGCCAGAACTGGCGCGGACGCCCCCTCACCAGCCTCGCCGTAATCGTGAACCTGATCGCAGCAACCCGCACGACGACCGGACTACGGGTCCGAGCCGAACTTGACAAGAGCAAATATCCCAAGGGCCGGGAGATCAGCCGCGAGCAAATGGCCCAACTCAACCTCCATCCGGACGCGTTTCACGGCGACTGGAACTACACGATCACGCCACGCGGACACCATCGGAAATAGAGCGATAATTTTCTAACGAGCCCTTAGCCGAGAGCCAAACCTTTGCGGAGGTCTGCGAGAATGCGTCCTTGTTATCGTATGCCATCCAGATGGGCGAGCCGTTCCCGGATAGTCATTGTCGACAGCGGAACGCCGCGAATAGACCATGTGTGAGACGGGGCATCGGCGTTTCCACCCACCAGCTTCAGGAGCGCTGACTTGGCTGCGTTCACATCCCCCGCCGCCAAGAGTATTCCATCGCGATCCGCTTCTAACTCCTGTTCACTGGTAATTCTGGGAACGGGTGGCAATTCGCCGCGAAAAACTTTGTACGTTTGGAACATATCATAGCCGGCGAGAAGCCAATCGAACCTCGAATCCTGTTTGGCGCGGGCCTCTGCCCAACTGCGAATCGCAGAGAAGAGTTTGCGAGACGCCAAGTGGTTACGATGGATGTGGCTAACCTCGTGTCCGAGGACGAATTCCAATTCTCGATCTGTGAGGACGTCTGGAAGAACAGAATTGACACGAATGATACCGCTCGGAATTCCGTCAATCAACATGCCCTCCGCTTGGGCCACCACACGTCGGCTTTTGCTCAGCCGCACGGCCACACGCGTGACGTGATGCCCAAGTCGACCGAACAAGTTGTCGACTCTGCACTGTAACCGCGCGGTCTTGCTCTGACCGCGTGCGACTCTCGCTTCGTCGGAGGACGTCATGGTGAGGCATGCCGACCGTGCGGCTGGACCTTTCGCGCTCCTCAAAGGAGATCGGGAGAGTTGCGGAGGTCTCATGACGTTTACGAACACCCCATGCTATTCCCACAATTCAGGCACTTGAAGCACGCGGCGTTCCTCACCGTCTTGTGCCCGCACTGGTCGCAGTCGGGCGCGTCGCCCATCATTTTCGACAGGTACTCGTCGGGGTCGAACGATGATTTCGTTGCGGGCTTGACCTCCGTCGTGGCCGTGACACCCGCCTTCTTTCCCCCTTCCGGCGCCGACGGAAACTCCGACAGTTTCTTCTCCGGCCGGTATTTCGCGCGGAACTCCTTCAACATGTTGAGTTCCTCGATCCTTGGCGCCTGTGCCTCGGGGCTGGCGTTGTACGCCTGGAGCACTTCGGGGTTGATGAAGTTCGTCTGGCCGAGGTAGTCGTAGGCTATGAGTTTTCCCACGAGGTCCTTCACCGAGACCACGCTCTTGATGAGCGGATGGTCCGTGCGACCGCGGAGTACGCCTCGCTCGCCCACCAGGTCCTTCACGAGTTCGTTGATCGGAAGCCCGAGCCTCAACTGTTTCGACCACGACATTCCGAGGTCGCGGCACGTCTCGTGCAAGACGGAACCGGTCGAGCCGACGTTCAAGAAGATCTCCTTCAGTTCGCCGAGCGGGTACTCGACGAAGATGATGTGGACCTTCACTGGACCGAGGTCTGCGTCCCAGACCGTGACTTCCACCTTGTAGACGTTGTTGTTCGCGCGGGGCAGTTTCTCCAGGGCGCCGCGTCCGAGTGAAAGCGGCTGCGACGATTCCGTCGGAGCGAGAGGCCGCTCGTCCGCGATTGCGGGGGCTTTGGCCTTCGCGTGGTCCTTCGCCGCTTCGGAGAGGGCCGCCATTGTCGAGGTGGCTCTCGCGCCCGCGTCCACGGTCGTCTCCGATCTCGACCCCACGTCTTTCTTCGTCGTCAACGGCTGCGAGTGCTTCGAGCCGTCCCGGTAGAGCGCCACGGCCTTGAGGCCGAGTTTCCACGAGTCCACGTAGAGCTTCTCGATCTCCTCCACCGTGATCTCGTTCGGCAGGTTCACCGTTTTCGAGATCGCGCCAGATATGAACGGCTGCACCGCGGCCATCATCTTGATGTGCGACATGGGGGCGAGGAAGCGTTTGCCGTTCCCGCACTTGTTCGCGCAGTCGAAGATGGGAAGGTGCTCCGTCTTGAGGTGGGGTGCCCCTTCGAGCGTCTCCGCGCCCATCGCGCCGTTCTTTCCCATCACGTATTCGATGATGTCCGTGATCTCGCCCTCGTCGTAACCGAGGAACCTCAACGCGCGGGGGACAGATTGGTTCACAATCCTGACCACACCGCCGCCCGCCAGTTTCTTCCATTTCACGAGGCTGAAGTCCGGCTCGACGCCGGTCGTGTCGCAGTCCATGAGAAGGCCGATCGTCCCCGTGGGTGCGATGACTGTCGCTTGGGCGTTCCTGAACCCGTGCTTCGCGCCCTCTTCGACCGCCGTCGCCCACTCCTCGACGCCGGCATCCTTGATCGCTTTCGGGAGAAGCTCGGGGATCTCCTTCGCGGCTGCAAGGTGCTTGTTCATGACGCGAAGGAACGGTTCGCGGTTCGTCTCGTAGCCCGCGAACGGCCCTTGCACCTTCGCGAATTCCACGGAGCTTGCGTACGCTGCGCCGCACATTATCGACGTCATGGCACCGGCCCATGCCCTGCCCTCGTCCGAATCGTACGGGATCCCTTGCACCATGAGAAGCGTGCCGAGGTTCGCGTAGCCGAGGCCGAGCGGCCGGTAATCATGGCTGTTCTTGCCGATCGGCCGCGTCGGATAACTCGAGTAGTCGACGAGTATCTCCTGCGCCAGTATCATGATGCGGCAAGTGTGCTTGTAGCCCTCGATGTCGAACGAGCCGTCGGAGCCAAGGAACTTCGTGAGGTTCACGGACGAGAGGTTGCACGCCGAGTCGTCGAGGAACATGTACTCGCTGCAAGGGTTGCTCGCAGTGATGGGGGCTGTGTTCGACGACGTGTGCCAATCGTTTATCGTCGTGTGGAACTGCAGGCCGGGGTCGGCGCATCTCCACGCCGCTTCCGCGATCGTGCGCATGAGCGATCGTGCGCGGTAGGTCTTCGCGATGTTCCCGCCGGTCCGGAAATGCGTCGTCCACATCCCATCGTCCTCGTAGGCCTTCATGAACGCGTCAGGGACCCTGACCGAGTTGTTGCTGTTCTGGCCCGAGACCGTCTGGTACGCCTCGCCGCGCCAATCGTTGTCGTAACCTGCCTTGATGAGGGCGAGTGCCTTGTCCTCCTCGCGGACCTTCCAGGTGATGAAGTCCTCGATCTCCGGGTGGTCGATGTCCAAGACGACCATCTTCGCCGCCCGGCGCGTCGTTCCGCCCGACTTGATGGAGCCGGCCCACGCGTCGAACCCTTTGAGGAAAGAGAGCACTCCGGACGAGGTCCCGCCGGCCGAAAGCGGTTCCCCTTTGGCCCTCACGGCGCTGAAGTTGCTTCCCGTCCCGGAGCCGTACTTGAACAAACTGACCTCGCTTTTCTGTAGGTCGAGCATCGTGTCTAGCGAGTCCGTGACCTTCTGGATGAAGCAGGCCGAGCATTGCGGCCGCTCGTAGTTGTTCGCGACCTGCACGATCTCGCCCTTGGCGAAGTCCCATGCCCAGTTGCCGCCGGAGCTTTGGACGCCGTAGGCGTGGTAGTGTCCTGCGTTGAACCAGACGGGACTGTTGAAGGCCGCCATCTGGTAGGTGAGGATGTGGGAGAGTTCCATCTCGAAGGCCTCGGAGTCCGCCTCTGAGGCGAAGTAGCCGTGGTGTTCGCCGAAGGCCCTTAGCGAGTTCGCTATCCGGAAAACGACCTGCTTGAGGCTCTGTTCGTGGCCCGTTGCGATGACTTGGCTGGGCTTCGTCCCCTGGCCTTGGCTGGTGAGCCCGCCGGCGGTCATGGGGACGCCCGCCTTCCTGAAGTACTTCTGGGCGAGGATGTCGGTGGCAAGCTGCGACCAGAACGTCGGCACCTCGACGTCCTTCATCTCGAAGATGACGGAACCGTCGCGCTCTGTGACACGGCTCACGCGCTTGTCCCACGTCACGGTGTCGAAAGGATGGGCGGCCTTTGTCGTGAACCGACGCTCGACCATGAGGCCGGTTTTTCCCTTGTCCTCGACCGCGCGCACCGTCGGAGCGGTATGCCCGTGCGAGGTCTTTGTCACCATTGCCATCAGTTGTGTCCCCCTGTCTTCCTGCCCGTCGTGTCCAACCCCATCTCCTCCTTCGCCTTGTTCAACGCAATCGCCTTCTTCGCCTTGTACTCGGTCTTGTCGGCCGCGGCCCCGCGCGGCTTCGTTCCCTTGGCGCCGTATGAGAGCGCGTCCTCGACGGCGCCTCCTTCCGAAAGGAGTGTCTTGACCTCCTGTTCGAAGTGCGCGGCGTCCGTGAATTCCTTGTACACGGACGCGAAACGGAGGTACGCGACCTGATCCACGCCTTTCAGCCTGTCCATCACGAGTTCGCCTATCCGCATCGAGGGGATCTCCGTCGTCTCGTCCGAGCGCAGCGTCTCCTCGATGTCGTCGATCATCTGTGCGATGACGTCTCGCGATATCGGGCGCTTCTCGCACGCCTTGAGTATGCCCATTTCCAGTTTGTCGCGGTCGAAATCCTCCACACGGCCGTCGCGTTTCACGACCCGCAATAGCGGCGAATCGACCCTCTCGTAGGTGGTGAACCGCTTTCCGCATGCGACGCACTGGCGGCGGCGTCTCACCGCCGGTTCGCTCGTATCCCGTGAGTCAAGAACACGCGTGTCGAGGCAGTCACAATATGGACATTTCAATGAAAACCACCACCTATAAGTTGTGTCCCATCCCTGGGTATACTACTATCGGTGGTATAGACAAAAGGCATTTTTATACTTTTTGATAAAACGCGGCCCTTATAAGGAACCGACCACCCGCGCCACGGTCGCCGTGGGTTCTGTTCTTCCCCGGATGTAGGCCTTTCGATTCGATTCACCATTGAAGTAGATTTCGACTTTGGATTATCATGTCGGCTACGGGATAAGTGAAACTGCACGCCGGGGCCGGCGCCCAACGTAACGGTCTTTTCGTAAAGACCCGCCACGCGAATCCATGCACCCAGCGAGGAAACCCGACGATTCCTTACCCACCTTCACGACGGACCTTGGACCGGCTTCAGCTGGAAGACGCGCCAAAAACTCCTTGAGCACATGTCCCTTATCCGAAGACCGGTCCAATGAAGCCCCACCCGATCACCAGAGCGTTTGCCGTCACGATGATCGCGCTATCGGCGTCGTCCTTCGGCGGATGCGTCGGGGCCACCGACGAGCCCACGCCCTACGTGATAATCCAAGAGGGGCGGATGCCGGCCGCGAACGTCGCCTTGAACGTCACCGTCAACGACGAGCCGGCGTGGTCGGGCTTCAACAAATCGCTCTTCAACGGCACCGCCGTCGTGGACTTCTCGAAAGCGTTCGTCGTGGTCTCCGTCCTTAATCCCGGAAACGACACGATCCACGTGGACCGCGCCACCATCAAGGGTGACGTCTTCAACGTGTATTTCAAGGTCTCGAAGGGCGAGCCGTACGATGGCCCGATCCCCTCGGTCTCCATCGTGAAACTCGATAGACGTGGAATCAAGACACCGATAGCGCTTGTCGTCCACGAACGCGCGTAGCGCGCGGCCAGAGCGTCGCCCGCTTCAACGCAGGGCCTCAATCCAATATCAGCGTCGATGTGTAATTGCCGAACCCGGTGACGGCCATGAGACGCAATCGATAGAAGCCCGCGGGGAGGTTGTTGTTGATGACCTTGTCGAGGACGCCAGGCCCGGCGTACGAGGCGTTGACGAGGGTGCCGGTCGCGTTGTAGAGCCGTAGATCGAAATCGGCTCCGACGGGCGATTCGAGGACATAAGTGAGGTTCTCCCCGGCCGTCACGTTCACCTTGTACCAATCTTCGGTGTCCGCCACTATTGGTTCGAGCGTGCCGGTGTGGTTTCCGGGAAGGATCTCATCGGCCGTCGCGAGACTCCCCGCGGCGTCGCGCCCGAGTCCAGAATCGTTTTGAGGGATCGGCCGCGTGATGACGACGTAGAGCGAATAGAGGCCCGCGCCACTCACCGGGGAACTCTTGACGAGCAGTTTCCAGTCGCCGGCCTGTGTCGCGTAGTGCCTGAAAGAGGCCGAGTTCCCGCAGCAGCTCGTCACCTCGGCCGCCGTATTGAGGTTCGGCTTGGTGAGGCGCAGGCTCGCCGATAGCGGCGGCGCGGCGGAGATTGTCGCGTCCACGATGTCGCCCACGTCAAGGAACAGCCTGTACCAATCCTCGGTGTCCCCGTCGGCAGGCCGGAGCTCGCCGTCGGTTATGGGCTTTGGCACCTCGGTCGCGTAGAAGTAGTGGCCGGGGGCGTCGTAGCCACTTGCTCCGTCGTCTTGCGGGAAAGGTTGGATCTCGAGGTCCAACGTGTAGGCCCCTATGTCGCCGGCCGACAACGGGATGAGACCCTGCGTGTAGACGAGGACTTTCCAATAGCCCGTCACGTCCACGGGGATGAAGATGTGGTCCTCCTGAAGCTGCGTCGCAATCGAGTTCGCGCGGTACCGGAAGCCGGAATCGTAGAGGACGAGGTCGAAGTTGCTCACACCGGAGGAGAGGTTGAGCCGGATCAACTGTCCACGCGTCGCATAGAACGCGTACCAATCCGACACGTCGTCGGGAAACGCAAGTATGCCGTCGTGCCCGCCCGCCGCGATGAGCCTGGCGCTTGTCGGGCTGTCGCCGGCGTCCCCCGGCTGTCCCGCGTCGGACTCCACGGGGTTAAGGAGCGTCCCAGCCAGCGCTGGCGACGAAAGGGCGGCACCCAGAAGCATCACGGTCGGGAATGCCGCGGCCCAGACTTTACGTAGTTGACACTTTCCCATCCGACGCACGAGGGGCTGAACGGTGTCGCGCTTATTGTACGTTCTTCAGGATTCCCTATTACACGGCGAGAGGTCTAGTGAGAAGATATGATTACGCGGTGCGAAAGTGTCGACGCTTGCCGTGAAACGGACGCGTTGGACGGGAAAACGGAGACCATGGTCGGGAGAATGGCGGCGTGAAAACGCCTCACCGTTCCACGTAATGGCCGCGTCTTCAGTTCCTCGGTCCTGCCGGGAACTTCACGGGCGCAAGCGGGAGGTTCCGGGCGGACTGCGCGTAGGCGGTCGTCTCCACGCCCCCGGCCGCCGGAACGTGGGAATAGATGACATGCACCTCGCCCTTCGGCCCGATCTCCACTTGGAGGAAATCCAGGAGGCGTCGCGCCATCGGCCCCGACAGGACCGGTTGAGGGTCCGCCTTGATGACCTGCCAGTGCGGTTCGGCCGAATCGGCATCGAGGCTCACGGCGAGATACACGTACATCGCATCCTGGTCCGTGACGCGCGTCGGGCCGACGCTTGCGTTCGGGTAACCATACCAAGCGACCGCGACCTTGCCGGGCCCTCCAGCCGCGATCCACGGCATGACGTAGCTTCCCGCGGGCGACACCGTCTGCGCCGCGCTCCACGTCCCGTCGGCGAGTCGATGGGCGACCCGTATCGAGTACCCGACGGAAGCGTTGCCTTCGTCCCACACGACGTACGGCGTCCCGCTCTCGTCGATCGCGGGCGTGATGAACCCGTACGTGCCTTGCCCGTCGGGCATCGTGTAGACCGTCTCGTTCGCCTCCCAGCTCGCGGCCGCATCGACGCTGTGGTCCGCGATGATGCGTTGGTCCGGGGATCCGACGACCCAGATCTCGCCGGGGCTTCTCACGGCGGCGTTCGGGAAAATGTAGGAAGTCACGAAGTTCGGCTCGACTGGGAACGTCTTCCCGCCATCCGTGGATTTGTAGACATATCCCCCGGCGGTCGCCCCGCCGGCGTTGTACACGAAGTAGACGACGTCGTTGCCCTCGGCGCGTATCCAGGGTCGATCCTCAAGGGGCCGAAGCACCTGGTAACTCGTGTGGCGCCACGTGCCGTCCTTCGTCCATGACGCGGTCTGCGAGTGGGCAAGCGAGATGTCCACCCAGAAGAGGTCGCCGTCGTCGTCTATTGCGAGGTCGCCTTCGACGCCATACGTCTCCCTGAGCTTGGTGTCGGACATCAATTCCGTGAACGTTACGCCATCGTCGCGTGAGACCCAGATGGGGGGCGCGTCGCCGACGCAACAGACGCCGGTGGCGTAGATCGTCCCGTCGCCGGCGATCTCTATCGAAGGCTCGGAAAGGCCGCAATCGTAGGGGGGTGTGTTGTCCGAGGCAGTGCAGGAACTCGGCACCGTGTACGCCTTCGAACCGAGTTCGTAACGCCTGACGATCGACAGCCCGAGGTTCTCGACGGCCGCCATGGGCTTCTCGACCGCAACCAGAGGGAAAAAGAGGGGCGAGGTGAGGTCGCTCGACCGGACGGACGCGTAACCGGCCGCTTCCACGACCAGTTCGGTCGCTCCTGGAAGGACGGAGATGACGAAGAACCCTGAGGAGTCCGTCGAGGCGAGCACGATCGGCTTCTCCGACGCAAAAAGCGTCACCGAGGCGCCCGCCAACGCAGCACCCGTGACGGAGTCGGCGACGAGGCCTTCGAGCGTCGGGTAAGACGTCGCGGCCTGCGGCGCCTCAAGGACAAGATCTGGGGGAGACGCGGCCGGAGGTTGGACGCACCCGGACACCGCCATGACGGCGGTGATGAACACGGCGAAACCCGCCCCTTTCATTGCGAAACAGCCGTTCTCATGGCGTTTAATCCTTGTGGAACAAGGGTTTCGCCTGTTGTCGCCCCGATAAATGGCTTCCGGTGGGGTCTCTCGCCCCAGACATGCCCGTGAGGTCGTTCACATGAAATCGCTCAACTTGCTCTTCTTCACCTTGTCCGAGAGGAAGAGCGAGTTCATCGACTCCTCGATGAGTTCGATGCGCTGGCGCGTGTAGGCGTCGACCGCGTATTTCTCGCTGATGCGCTTGGAGACCTCAAGGTACTTCTTCACCGACGCCTCGTGGACCGTCATCGTGAGGCCGTTTCCGCAACGTCTGCCGCCCGCCTCCTTGATGCAGACGCCGGCGAGCGGGATGCGCCGGTACTTCGTTCCGCATTTTGTGCAGCGCATGCTCTGCTTGCTGAACGCCCTCAGGTTCCCGATGAGATCGGGAAGGAAGTGCGTCTCGATGACGCGGCTTGCGACGTTGGCGGCGTCGACGGCCCGGATCTTCGACGCGAGTTCCAGTTGGCCTTCCATCTTCTCCATCATGGTACCAAGCGATTTGTAGGCGGAGAGGCGCGGGCCTTCCGCGATGTTCTTCGTGTCGTGCGTGAACCGGAAGCCGCGGTACTGGGAGGTCTTCCCGAGCCGTTTTGCGACGTCGTCGATGAGCTTCGACACGTCCTTCGGGCTCGGGTGGGTGGTCGTCGCCTCGTAGAACGCCAACGGGTACGAGGCCCCGACGTCGATGTTGTGGGCCTCCTTGTCGATCTCTGACGGGTCGATCCTGGTGGCGAGGACGAGTGGTGCGTCCATGAGGCCGCCGGTCGAGCCCGGCAGGTACGAGCGGCTGAAGTTCACGAGCGCGTCGAGAAGAAGCATCACGCAGTCCTCGTCGCCGTCGCAGTTCCTGCGCTTGGACGCGTGGTAGAAAGGATGCGCGAACCCGGCCTGGGCGTCCGTCCAACCGATGAGGCGGCCCAAGACGCCGCCCGAGGTGTGCGGCGCAAGCCCCACAAGCAGGTGCCCGATGAGGTCCTGATCCTTCTTCAGGCGGTAGTGGCGCGGGAGGTGGTAGTACTTCTCCAGAAGATCGTCCATGAAGGCGGCCGTCCTCGCCAGGTACTCGAGGCAGCCCTTGCTCACGACGAGGTCCTGGGTGAAGAGTTCGAGGACTTGATCGTCCGTCTCCAGGGGCAGCCCGTCGATGTCGGTCTTGTACCCAAGGTCCACGAGGGTCTTCACGTCCACGTGGATCTCGCGCGGCCGGAAGTGAGTGAGCGGGACGTCCGTCATGTCGAACCGGGTCGTCCCGTCCTTGAAGACGTAGACGCCGTGGATCGCGCGTAGGACCCCTTTGTGAAGCGGTTCGGGCGTCTTCTGCCGGCTGATGAGGCCTTGGACGCCCTTCACGCCGTCCGGGACCTTCGTAAGGCCCAGGTCCTTCTCCACCCCGTCGACGAGTTCTCCAAGGTCTACGCGTTGCGGCGTGGGCCGTTCCTTGGAGACGAGCGTGTGTTTGCCGCAGGAACCGCACCGGTTGGCGAACGTGCGCTCGCCGCAGCCGCTGCACGTGCGTAGGCCCACCTCGACCTCGACGACGCCCCGGGGCAGGCTCGACGCGACGCTTCCGTCGGCCGCCCGCGTCCTTCCGACCGAGCCGGCGTTCTCGGGTCTCGCGATGCTCTTCTTTTGTGACTCGGGGACGTAGCCCTTGGCCGCATCGACGACCTTGCGCTGGGCGCCGCCGGCGATCCCGATGGGAAAAAGCGAGTGCACCGGCGGGTTCATGAGGCGTTCGGCCGCCTTCTCGGGCCGGCCCATCCGCGCCCCGATTCGGTACGGGGAACGTCCCTTGATGACCACACCTGCGAGTTTCGAGGCGATGGCCAAGGGGTCACGCTCGTCGCCGACGGCCGCCAGCGGAACGCGCCTTACCATCGTTTCGCCGCGGACGTCAAGTCCAAGGCCACGAAGGAGTGAATAGGAGTGGCGCCCGAGCTGGTTCTCACCGTTTCGAACGTCGTGGAGCGCACCCAGTGTGACGAGGAGTTCCTTCATGGCGGCTTCGGCCGGTAGCACGAGCGTCCCCCGCTCCCAACGGCCTTTGTCTTCGACGAACTGCGAGAGGGCCGCCATGTCCCTGGCGCTGAGGTCGTGCCAGAAGAGGTTGAAGCGCGGATGAAGGGCGACGCCTGACTTCTCGGCCAACGCGAACGCCTCCTCCGCGGTGCTCGGCGACGGCACGGGGCCTGTCTTGGAGTCGGGTGTTCCCGCGTCCGCTTTGGGGCCGGCTGATTGCGAGACGGTGGTGCCGCCCGCCTGCTCGTCGCCGTTCCCGGCCGCCCGCATCTCCATTTCCCACCATTCGACGCAGTAAGGGCTCTGGGGCAAGACTGCGTTGTTCTCCGCGAACTCGCCGAAGGGGATGAGTATCTCCCCGAGGTCGACGACGCGCTTCACGAGAGGACGGAGTTCGACCGCCTCGGCCGTCGAACCGACCTCGACGAGAGCTCCCGAGGCCAAGAGCACCATGGGGCCCTCGATCGTGTCGCAAGGGGTCACGACCGTCCCTTTACCAGGCCGTTCGATCTTCATCTGCGTGCCGACGGCGAGGAATTCGTCGAGGAGGAACATCGTCGCCGGGTGTATCGCCGTCGAGGCGAGGCCAGCGGTGCGGGCCCTGCCGTACCGGAGACGGAAACCCCCCGCGCACGATGGGTGGGAAAAAACGGGGCGGCCGGCGATGAGGTCGTCCATGAACCTGTGGTTCGGGGTGATCTCCGGCTTTGCCCCGGTCTTCGCGCCGGGCTCCGCCTTCTTGCCTTTCTTCATGAGCTCGTCAATGAACTCCCAACCGTCCATGCCGAGCGTCTTCACGTGCTTCTGGATCTTCGCTGCCTTCTGACAGACGCCCTCCGCGAGGACCAGGGCCATGCCGCCTCGTAGTTGGTTCGTATCAAGCCGCGGTAGGTCGCGCTTCCCGGTGACTTCGCGGTCCTGCGTGCCCTCGCCGTCGATCGATACCGGGCAATTACGCACCACGAGTTCGACTTCGGCGTCGCTTGGGCTGTACTGGAGCCTCACTTCCTGCTTGTAGGCGGGGATCTCCTCTTTGTACCGGTCGATCTCGTCCTGCGACGGGATGTAGCGGGCAAGCCCCAGGTCGCGCCGCGCCAGATCGCCAATGAGGACCGAGAGCGCCTGGGCCGTGCCTCCGGCCGAACGGATGGGGCCGGCGAAGAGTATTGAGACGTATTCGGTGCCGTCGACGTTGCGCCGGAGCTTCGTCTCCGAGATCCCGTCGAGCGGGGCGACCGTTATCCCTTCGGTGAGGATGGAGAGGCCCGTGCGGATGGCCTTGTCGACGGCCGAGCGCCGGTCGCCGGTCTTGGCGTGCCAGTCGCGTGCGACCGTCTTTGAGACGGCGAGGGCGACCTCTTCACGGTTCTTCCCCTGTTTCGTCTCGTCGCGTATGAGTTTCGCAACGCCCGGTATCTCGACTTGGGCCTCGACGCGCGCGGCAAGGTCCTCGGCCGGTGGCACCTCCACCTTCGTCTCCGGGTCGAGGCCTTGCGAGCGCGCCCGTTCGGCGATCTGGTATTCGATGCGCGTCGCCGTCTCGAGCCGTTTGAAGTATGCGGCCATCTCCGGGCTCAGGCCGTCGTTTTGCGCGATGACCACATCCGAGACGTCGCCGTCGAACGCGTCTTCCTCCGCTTCGCTGGGGTCGTCGATGTCGGCCTCGTCGGCCTCCCCGTCCTCCATCTCGAAGTAGCCTTGCACGTTCCACCACCGGCCCGCTCGTCAGGGCCTACGCTCGCCCATGTACGTACTTATACATACACCCCCGAGCTTCTCCGCCGGCCGCAACCTGGCGCGGGGTACATCCTCATGTGGACGACCCACCCGCCGGACCCGGCGCTTCTACCTTAGGGCCCAATGCGTCCTACGACGCGACGTTCGATGAGTTGTAATTGAAATCCAGGATTGACGCCTGACCAGACGCCAAGTCTATGATCGGGACGCGTGCCGGCTCCGGCGCGAGGCCGAGCATCTTCTGGTAATCGGTCTTGTCCTGCCATGTGGAGGAATTCACGAGAGTCACCCCGCGATACGTCCCCACCCTCGCCGAATGCACGTGGCCGGTGACGAAGATGTCCGGCGCGCTCTCGATGACGAGGTGGTCCTTGTGCTCTGGCGCTATTGGTGTCCGTCCCCCGTAGACGGGGCAGAGGTGGCGCCTCTTGATCATTTCCCGCATCGCGCCGAGGGGGTCGCTGTACGTGAGGCCTTTCACGGACGTCATGTAATCGTCGAGCCCGTGCCCATGATAGGCGAGGACGCTCACGCCCTCGATCTTGAACCTGCACGGGTTTCCCACGAACTTGACGCCGGGCCTGAAGAGCTTCTGCACTTTGAGAGGGAAAGTCGGCTGCGGTTCCGCCTGCCGGACCGCGTCATGCTCTCCCGGGAGCATTATCACTTCGACGCCTTGCGGGAGCCGGGCGAACTGACGCGCGGCCTCGGCGTACTGGTCCATGATGCTGGTGATGGCAAGTTCGTTCCTTTGACGCGGATAGACGCCGACCCCGTCGACGACGTCACCGCTCACGACGAGGTACTTCACGTTCCTTGCCTTCGCACGCTCCCGCTCGTCGCCGTGACGGCCGTTCATCCATTCGATGAAGCGATCCCATTCACGCGAGAGGAATGTCTTCGACCCGAAGTGGATGTCGCTGATGAACGCGGCGGACACGTTCCTCGTCGAACGGGCCGAGACCCGTTGGAGCGGGATATCCGGCCGGATGATGTCGTTTGGCTCGTTGAGGATGACCAATCCTTTGTCGCGAGGATCCTTCTTGAAGATCTTCCCGATGACACCTATCACCTCGTCCTGGACGATGGACTCGGCCGCCTTGATGCAATCCGGGTTCTTCTGCGACGCGAGCACCGACGCGGAACCCGTCTCGTCGTCCAGATCGATGAGGAGATGGCCGTTCTTCGTCTTCCGCACCGAGCTCACCATGCCGACGACCTTCACTTCGCCCGTGCCCTGCCAGATGCGGTCGATCGTGGTGAAGCCTTGGAGCTCCGGGCGGCTTCGCAGCATCGCCTTGATGGACCTGTACCGGTCCTGGAAATGTCTCTTGAAGTCCGCGAGTTCCCCGACGCATGAAGACTGGCCAGTGATGTCCCTCACGACCTCCACCATGGGACTATCCGAGGAGACGCCCGGCGGCAACTCGGAGGCGAACACGGGCGTGAAGGGTGCCACGGGAAGGGTGGGTGAAGAAACGCCGCGCGACGTGTCGCGAGCGCGATCCAACTCTGACATCTCGGCGACGAACCCCGCATAGGGCGTTAACCGGGGGGCGCCGGGATATCCACCGCCGGCAGCCGACGGCGCTTGGAACAGGGACGGGAAGGAGAGATCGCCCATCGACCCTGAAGCGTCCGCCGGCGGCGCGTGAAGCCGTTGAAGGTCGGAGAGGGCGATGACGAGCGGCGCGTCCTTCATCCCGGACATCGATTCCCGGAGGAATTCGAGCGGCCGCTCCTGTGTTTCGAGGAAGGCCGCCGCCATTGGGTCGAGAAGGACCCCACGGCTCTCAAGGAAATCGAAAACGTCTTTCACTCTTGGCCCATCCCATCGGCCTAAGCGTATGCAGCGTCCCCTCTTTCAAAGTTTCCGATATGCGTCTCGAAAGCGAACTTCGAAGTCACACGCCGTGCCGCGCCCTTTCAAAGAAGGACGCACGCCGCGCCCTTACTCCCGACCCTCGTCGCGCGAGTCGTGACATGAGAGAAGACGCTGCGCCCGGGCGCCGTTGGGGATCGCGCCATCCGCCAACACGTTGCGACGTGGAAGTCCGGTTTCTTTCGCTTCCCCAGCGAACGTTGGACGCGGATGGGCCGCGACCGCCGGTTCCAATCGAAGAACAGGAACTACGCGTCGGAACCGAAACCAAGTGTCGAACACCACGCCTTGATTCTCCATGCGAAGAGAGGGGGTGTCTTGCCAGGATCTATCTATTCCATTTTATCAAAAAACGCAAGCGAAACACTTATCTTGCGAACTGCGGTAGTCCGCTTCTCCTGGTTCAACTGCACCCTTGATGCGGGATGGGCAAGCCCAGTTTCGCCCGACCCGCGTCTTGCCGAGTACGCTATCGTCATCCTGACGGTCGTCCGGCAGGTTGCGGCGGACCTGAGTCCGATGGAACAGCGTATGCTCTATCGCGTGTGAGACCGCGGTCAGGCGGTCTTCCCGGGGCGGCACACCCCGGCGGCGACTTGCGCGCCCGCGAAAGCGCCTGCGGCTGCATCAGCAGTGAGGACCCCAGGAAAGCGGTACAGGAGGGACATCGAGTGAAACGCGGGCCGGCACCGCGCGCCATCGAAATGCGGGCGCGAGGCTGGGCCCACCGTGGAGCCTGATGCGAAGCCCGGAGGCCGCAGGAAGGAGGGGCGGGCACATGATGGCACGAAGCAGACTATTCGACAGCTTGTTGCAAAGAGAACCGATCTTCAGGAACAAGGAGGTCCTCCAAGCGCGCTATACGCCAGAGGAACTCCCGCACAGGCAATCCCAGGTGGCGCAGCTTGCGTCCATACTCGTCCCGGCGTTACGCGGCGAGACGCCTTCGAACGTTTTCATCTACGGGAAGACAGGCACAGGGAAGACCGCCGTCGCGAAATACGTGGGAAACGAGATCGAGCGGACGGGCCGCGAACTCAACAAGTCCGTGAACTACATCTACGTGAACTGCGAGGAGGTCGACACCCAGTACCGTGTCCTCACCAACATCGCGAACCACTTGAGCAAAAGCGGCGGCGGACGCGTCCCGTTCACGGGGTGGCCCACAGACGAAGTGATGTCTCGGCTCAAGGAGCGTATCGACGCTCGCGACGGGGCCACCATCATAATCCTCGACGAAGTGGACAAACTGGTGAAGAACGCCGGCGGAGACGTGCTCTACAACCTCACAAGGCTCAATGCGAGCCTCCATAATGCGCGCGTCTCGATGATCGGCATATCGAACGACCTCAACTTCACCGACCACCTTGACAGCCGCGTGAAATCGAGCCTTGCGCAGGAAGAGATGGTCTTCCACCCGTACAACTCCGGGCAACTCGAGGACATCCTCCGCCAACGCGCGAAGGTCGCTTTCAAGGACGGCATCCTCGACGACGGCGTCATACAGCTCTGCGCGGCTCTCGCGGCGCACGAGCATGGGGACGCGCGACGCGCATTGGACCTCCTTCGCGTGTCGGCGGAGGTCGCCGAGCGCGACAACGCGAAACGCGTGAACGAGGGGAACGTGAGACTCGCCCAGAAGAAGATCGAGATAGACCGCGTCTCGGAGGTGGTAAAGACGCTTCCCACACAGAGCAAACTCGTGCTCCTTGCTTCTTTGCGGATGGCGCAAGGGCAGAACCTGGGATTTAGCGTTACGAACCTCCTCACGACGGGCGAGGTCTACAACGCGTATTCGTCCCTTTGCAGGCAGGTCACGATGGAGACGTTGACGCAAAGACGCGTCACAGACCTCATATCGGAGCTCGACAGCCTCGGCATCCTGAACGCGAAGGTCATCAGCAAGGGCCGATACGGGCGCACCAAACAGATCCAGGTATCCGTCCCCATCGAAGAGACGCTGGCGGTCCTTTACGAGGACGAGACCATCGCGGCCACTGCCGGCACGGCGCTCGTGAAGCAGGTACCGCTCGCCTGAGGCGGACAAGGCCCCCAGGCGGAGGAGGACCTTTACGCCAGGGGGCCCACGCCCCGCGGGAAGGCACGCTCAGCGCGCCTTCTTCCACATACGGTGGGCGACGACGATGAACGGAAGACCGAAGAGGATCACCACCAAGGCCCCTGCCTGGTCCCCTAATGTCGCCGCGTCTTTGGAGGCGTAGAGGCCCGTCGCCACCACTAGACCCAAGGCGACGTTTCCGAGTCCGAAAAGGAATACCAGGATCGGGACGATCCGCGAACTTTCCAACGCATCGGTTTCGTGCCTTAGCGCGGAAGTCTTGGCCCGCTCATCGGCGATTTCGCTTTCTACCTTCACCGCCGACTCGGCGGCAAAGGCCGCTTGCGCGGCGTCACGTTCCTCGCGGGGAGGACCTCTTTTCTCGCTTCGGAAAGCAAGGTAATCCTCCTCGCTGTCGAACTCCAGCATCATCCCCTGGAAGGCGCATTCGTCGCAGACGAGTTTCTGGAGTTCGCCGCCGCCCGGCCAGATCCCGTCGGCGATCGTGGGCCCGCGCACTTGCTTCGAGGCACAACGCGGGCACGAGCGGACGAGCATCGACTTGAAAGACGCGGTCGGACTTTTCTTTGTTTCCACGGCGGCGCGAGAAGTCTCCTCGATGGCGACGGCCCTTCGCAGCGCCGTCCGCCAGCCATGAATGGCGATGGGACGCTTCGCGCACGGAAGGCCATAGTCTGTGAAAAGACAAGGGGGCGGGCCTCGTCCCCTATTGGGGCTTCTTGAGGAGCGCTCTCAAAGCGCCCTTCGCTCCACGGTCCTCGGGCGCAAGCCGCCCCTCCTTCTTCATCTTGTTCCAATGCGAGATCCGCTCGTAACTTGCCGGCGCCACCGCGAGGACCGCGGCGGAACCTGCGAGCGAATACCAGAGATCACAAGGCGCCCACGCGTTCGTGAACGGCGGGTGGCACCAGTCGTTACGGACCTGGTTCGGGTCCGCTCCAAGGGCCAACTTGATGAGCCCGAACCACGGGATCTCACCGCGGGCCTTCCCCTCTATCCATTCGACCTTCACGGGCTCGCGTGAAATCCCTCCCACTTGGTCTGGCGACGGGTTGTTGTCGCCCCACGTGATGAAACCGCTGAATGTCGGCTTGTAGCCGCTTTGGCGCGACAAGTGGCTTTGCGACCCGGTCTCGTCCATCTTCAGTTCCGGGATGTAGATCCCTTCCGGCCCGAACGTGCAAGCGTTGTCGGAGCGCTGGCGAGGCGGACACGACTTGAAAGTCCCTTCGACGCGGTACGCCGTCGTCCCGTTGGCGATCGTGACGTCGACCCACGTGTAGGCCCTGTGGATGATCGGCGTCTGCGGGCCCTCCGGCGTGACCTTGGCGCCGTTGCGGTAATAGACGACGACGTCGCCGTTTGCGCTGTATGTCGGATCCTTCGCCTGGGCGAACGTCACGATGTCGGAACGTTTGGTCACCTTCTGGACGAACACCATGTCCCCAGGATCGATCGTTCCGACCTTGCCAAATCCAGGGACGGGAACGGTCGTGTCGTGGAATATCAATGTGCGCTCGTGCATCATGCTTCCCGACTCCACCACGACCATCGGCGGCCACACGCCCGTATAGATGTACAAGGCGCCGAGTATCCCGCCGACGATGGCCAAGGCTATCGCGATGTCCTTGACCGCGGAATCCCGGGCCATCGGCCGAGTTACGAAGAGGTCTGATAAAAAGGTTCTCTCCCCGGAACAACGCGGTACGCCACGCACAAGCCAGACGGGGAAACTCTGATCACTTTCGAGGCCGACCGCGATCGACGACGCGTTTCCATGGGTCCTGATTAGACAAGTCCTTACCGTGCCTCCTTGGCAACGCGTCCTTGGCAATGCAACGTCGACGGCCGACCCTCGACGGTGCATCCTTGGTGGCCCGCCCCTTGGGTGATACGTTCTTCTACACCGTCACCCGTAGCGGCGTCTGTTGAAACGCGACGTCATACTCATGTCACCTGGCGGGGACGAGACGGAGATGCGGGACCTCCTCGCTTCCCTAAGATGGACGGTCCTTGCGAGTGTGCGCCAGCGTAACCGCCGGCCTGATCCGAGCCGGTTCTTCGGAAAAGGCAAACTCGACGAGGCGCGCGAAGTCCTCGCCGATTGGACGAAACGGCTGATCGACGAGCGGGCGGCGGGGCTTTCGGGCGAGGACGCGGGACTACCGGCCGACGCGAGCGACGCGATCGTGGATGCAGTGTTCGATGCGGATGAACGGGCCCGCACGGGCAAGAGTAGGGGCCAAGCGAGGGGCCGTAAGGATGCCGTTTCGAAGAGGCAATGGGGAACAAGAAAACGCTCGAAGAAGCCGAGTCGAAGGCAACGCGCACTGGTGGTGCGACCGACCGTCGTGGTCGACGCGGAACTGAAGGCTTCACAACTTGCGGGGATAGAGAACGCCTTGGGCGGGGCGGAGGTCTTCGACCGTACGCGTGTCATCCTCGAGATATTCCAGGAGCGCGCCCAGAACGAAGAGGCGCGTCTCCAAGTGGAGGCGGCGCGCCTACGTTACGAGATGCCGCTTGTGCGCGAGTACATCCGGTTGGCAAAGCTGGGCGAGCATCCGGGTTTCATGGCGGGGGGCGAGTACGGCGTCAACCAGTACTTCGACACCATCCAAAAGCGAGCGACGAAAGTGAACCGCGAGCTCGAACACATCGGAAGCGAGCGGGCGGCAAGACGGAAACACCGGCGACGCGGCGGGTTCCTTCTCGTGAGTCTCGCGGGCTACACGAATGCAGGAAAGAGCAGTCTCATGAGACGTCTATCCGGCGAGAACGTGCTCGTGGAGAACCGGATGTTCTCCACCCTCGACACCAAGACGGCCAGGTTGACGTTCCGAAGCGCATCGGAGGAGGAGCCGGCAGGGGCGAGGCCGGCGTCGGATGTGAATGGCAAGGCGTCCGAGACCGGTGCGCATCAAGATGATAGTTCGAGGCGGATGTCGCGCGATGACGTCGCAAAAACGGATGAGGCGCAAGATCTTAGAGAAGGGCAGCCGCCTGTGGGTGAAGACCGTGGTCAAGGACAGCGGCCTGTACTCGTCACCGACACCGTTGGTTTCATCCGGGATCTGCCGCCGTGGCTCATCAAAGCGTTCAGGTCGACGCTCGAGGAGATCGCCTTGTCCGACGTCATCATACTGGTGGTAGACGCTTCGGACGCGCCCGAAGAGATAGCCGACCGGTTCCAGGCGAGTTATCAAGTGCTTCTCGGGTTCGAGCGGATCCCGACGCTCGTCGTCGCTTTGAACAAGAGCGACCTTCTCCCTTCCGACGAAGAGCGCGATGAAGCGCGTCGCGTCGTGATCGATCCGGGGCTTGTTCCCGATGATCGCGTCGTTTTCACTTCCACGAAGACGGGTGAAGGGTTGGACCGCTTGGTGGATGTGGCTACGCGACTGCTTGCCGACGGGTCGCCCGAGGATCCGTCTTGGTAGGGGGACCCCGTACCTTCGATTGGAGTCCAATGGAACTGATCGTGGGCTATGGGTCCGAGCTCGAAAATGAAAAGCCCCTTCGTTCAATTTATTTCGATGAATTCTTATAGTATGAAGATTATAGCTATCTGGTACTTTTTCTTTCAAGTATTCTAATAGATGTATTTTCAAAAACATCTCCAATAGAAGCAAGGGGGTCTCCCCCTCTGACGATTGCCATGCCGGGGCCTTTATCATGGTTTTTGACCTTGGCTTCTTGTGAAGATAGCCGTCCTCTCCGACATACACTCCAACCTCCACGCCCTCAAGGCGGTCATGGAGGATGTCACGGCAATGGACGTGGACATGATCGTGAGCCTCGGCGACATGGTCGGTTACAACGCCTTCCCGAACGAGGTCCTCGACATCCTTGTCCAATCAGATGTCAAGATGATCCTTGGTAACCACGACCGGGCGGCCGTGACCGGCGACGTGTTCGGGTTCAACCCCGTCGCGATCGAAGGCGTTCGGTTCAGCACGAAACAGCTACGCGCAGCCCACAAGGACCTCCTTGATGGTCTGCCCGAGACCCTTTCGCTCGACATCGACGGCACCAAACTGGACCTTTTCCATGGCTCACCGAGGCAACCCCTCATGGAATACGTCTACCCGGATGATCTACCGAAGGTCGGGCCGGGTTTCTGGGACCAGACCGGCGCAGACGTGATCCTCCTCGGTCATACGCATTTACCGGCCCAACACGGCGCCGGAAACAAGTTCATTGGAAACCCTGGAAGCGTCGGCCAGCCACGCGACAGCGATCCGCGCTCGTCCTACGCGATCCTCGACCCGAAGAAACGTCGCCTCCAGTTCAAGCGTGTCGCCTACGACATAGAGGCCGCCGCCGAAGCGAACCTCGACGCAGGCCTTCCAGAATTCTTGGCGTCCAGGCTCATCGCGGGGAAATAACGAACGCCGTCTCCCCTTCGGTGACTCCCTTCGGTGACTCCCTTCGGTCGTCACCTCGTAGAGACTCCGTAACTTCGTCTCTACTTTGTGGATTTCGCTCCGCTCAATCCACTCGTTGATCCCAAGTAGCTTCGCTACTTGGTCTCAATCACAATGACGTCCTTGATGGACTTGACCGCTTCGAACGGGAACAGGATGTAGCCCTTCGGATCCCTCTTGAAAAGCCGGGGGTCGACGTCTTCAGACGGTTCCACAAGCACTTGCGAGAGGTCGCCGCTCTCGGTGTTCACGACCACGTTCCTCAGCCGGCCGAGCATCAATCCCTCGTCCGACATGACAGTCTTACCACGGATATCCGAAGCGAGAATCTTCATTAGTGCATCCTCGCGCAAAAAATGGCGCCCGGTATTATTTAAACTACCCGATTCTGTTGCGCGCGGCGACGCACGGTTCAACGAGGCGGGCCGGAACC
This sequence comes from Euryarchaeota archaeon, assembly GCA_016207515.1. Taxonomy (NCBI): domain Archaea; kingdom Methanobacteriati; phylum Methanobacteriota; species Methanobacteriota archaeon. The sequence goes on from JACQPN010000020.1 coordinate 22,380, forward strand.
GGTAGGACGTGCTCGGCCGCTGCCGCGACATCGAGGCCGCGTTTCCAGGCGCCAAGACGATGGTGCTTCAACGGAAACTCGGGTATGGGAGCACGGGGCACGCGGAGTTCACGGTGCGCATCCGAAACGCAGCCGATACTGACCTCGTCGCGGCGATCGTAAATTCCTTCCCGGGGGCGGCATCCGTGGCGAACAACCTCGTCATCGACCCGCGACGCCGCGCACCGAATGGCGGTCCCGAATCCGGGCTTGGATTCCCAACCAATTCAGGCCCCACCTCAATCCGCGAGTCGACCGCGTGGTCGCGTGCTCATTCCCCGACGTGCGGTATCGGCCTGAGGTCCACCGTGAGCTTCGGGTCGACGACGATGTAATGCTTGTTCGGGACCTCCCTCCATTGAAGGCCCCAGAGGGGTTCCTGTCCGAGGATGATTGCGTCGCCATCGCGGGCCGCGTGGATCGTGTAGTAGTCCTCATTCTCCTTGCCAAGGTCCGGGTTCGCCATCCTGAACCCGTAGAGTTTTCTCCCGTTGGTCAGGAGGAACGTGATCGAAGTGTACTTGTAACGACGCGTGACCTCGGCCAACAAGGACCCTGCGGCCTCCGCCGGCTCGGCTCCTTTCCTTATGTCGTTGGCCAGGAACTTGAAGAACCGCTCGCTGTCGGTGGTCCCCTTGGGTTCAATGGGGGGCCGTCCGTGGAAGTTGTCGATGGTCCCGTTGTGGCAGAACATCCAATCGCCTTCGAAGAAGGGGTGCGTGTTCTCCACCGATTTGTTCCCCACACTGCATTTTCGCACGTGGGCTAGGGCGATCCGCGACGTCGAGGCGGCGGCCTTCTTGACCGCCGCATCGTAGTGGACCGTGTCCATGGCAGCGCTATTCGCGAAGCGGCCCGCGTACTCGGGCTCGTTGAGGCCGTTGTAGAAGCCGATGCCCCACCCGTCGTGGTGGCCGGGTGCTTTGTCGTCTCCGCTCGTGGAACCTTCGGTTCCCCGGCGCCTAGAGTCCGCTTCGCGATCCCCTGCGGCCACCTTCCCGTCGCTGGCCAGGAGTTTGAACCTCTCGAGCATCTCTGGCTTGATCGTCGAGCGCGTGTAGACGCCCATCATGCGGCACATGGCGAAGTCATCACCATCGTCCGCCCATATCCCTTTTGCCGCGCCGCCGAATCGTTCATATCTCCCTATGGTAGGTAGGGGGCGGTGTCTCGGGCCCCATTCGTACTTCTTGCCATGTCGCTTGTCGGCGGCTGCACGACCGCGGGGCCGCCGGGTGTAGCCGGCTTGTGCGTGGACACGTTCGACGACATCGTCACGAACATCGTCGACGGCGATACCCTTGACGTGGCCGAGTGCGGACGAATCCGTCTTGCGCTCGTCGATACACCCGAACGGGGGCAGGAAGGGTACGAGAACGCCACCGACTTCACACGTGCGGTTTGCCCGGTCGGCGCCAACGCCACGGTTGATATCGACTCAGGCCAGCCCATGGACACGACGGGGACGAGGCGAGTGGCCGTGGTGTTCTGCGGCGGGGATAATCTGAATGCCGAACTATTGGTCGCGGGGCACGCCGTCATTCTGGTGCAATTCTGCGACGAGAGCGAGTTTACGGACGAGGAGTGGGCGCGCGAACAATGCGCGCGGCCTGATTGAGGCCCGCGAAGCGATCTCTCTTGCCAAGCGACTACTGCGCCTCTATCCCCGCCGTGTAATCCTTCCGCTTGACCTTCACGAGGCCGCCTTCGAGCTGTTCTGCGATCCTGTTGTAGTACTGGATCGTCGCTTCATCGACGCTCGGTCGGATGAGGCTCAAGGCCTTCTCGAAGTGCCGCGTCTCGACGATGGTCGCGTTGATGTCCTCGCGTAGCGCGAGTACCCCTGCTTCCCTGCACAGCGAAGCGATGTCCGCTCCGACGTAGCCTTTGCACTTGTCGGCGAGTGGTTCGAGTTCCACGTTCTTCAGGGGCATCTTGGCCGTGTGGATCTTCAGGATCTGCAGGCGCGACGCCTTGTCCGGGGCCGGGGCCTGGAGCAACCTGTCGAAGCGGCCGGCGCGTAGGAGTGCGTTGTCGATGATGTCGGGGCGGTTCGTCGCGGCGAGGATGATGACGCCATCGAGACTCGCTAGCCCGTCGACGGACGTGAGGAGTTGGTTCACGATGCGTTCGGTGACGTGGCTGTCGCCCATGCCGCCGCCGCGCCGGGGCGCGATCGCGTCCAACTCGTCGAGGAAGACGATGGAAGGGGCGGCTTGCTTTGCCTTCTTGAATATCTCGCGGATCGCCTTCTCCGATTCGCCGACCCACTTGGACAGGATCTCCGGACCCTTGATTGAGATGAAGTTGGCCTTGCTCTCCGTGGCGACAGCCTTGGCGAGGAGCGTCTTTCCCGTTCCCGGGGGGCCGTAGAGGAGGATGCCACGCGGCGGTTTGATGCCGAGGCGCTTGAACGCCTCGGGATTGGTGAGCGGCCACTCGACCGCTTCCTTGAGTTCCTGTTTGAGGTCTTGGAGCCCGCCCACCTCGTCCCACGACACGTGCGGAATCTCGATCATCACTTCGCGTAGCGCCGAAGGTTCGATCTCACGGATCGCTTGCGTGAAATCGTCCATCGTGACGATCATCTTCTCCAACGTCTCCGCCGGAATCGGCTTGTCGAGGTCTATCTCCGGCAGGTAGCGCCGGAGTGCCCGCATCGCGGCCTCTTTGCCAAGCGCCGCGAGGTCTGCGCCGACGAACCCTTGTGAATTGTCGCAGAGGACCTCGATGTCGAAATCGTCAGAGAGCGGCATCGAGCGTGAGTGGATCTGGAGGATCTCTTTCCGGCCTTCCCGGTCGGGCACACCGATCTCGATCTCCCGGTCGAACCGGCCCGGCCGCCTTAGCGCCGGGTCGACCGCGTCGACGCGGTTCGTTGCGCCGATGACGATGACCTTGCCCCGCGACTTAAGACCGTCCATGAGGGTCAAGAGCTGGGCGACGACGCGCCTCTCCACCTCGCCTTGGGTCTCGTCGCGCTTCGAGGCGATCGAGTCGATCTCGTCAATGAAGACGATTGAAGGGGCGTTCTGTTCCGCCTCCTCGAAGATCTCCCGGAGCCGCGCCTCGGATTCACCGTAGAACTTGGACATTATCTCGGGGCCTTGGATGGAATAGAAACTCGCTCCCGATTCGTTGGCGACCGCCTTCGCGATCAAGGTCTTGCCAGTGCCCGGCGGGCCGTGAAGAAGAACGCCCTTCGGCGGGTCGATGCCGAGCCGGTCGAATAACTCGGGGTGCTTCAACGGGAGTTCGATCGTCTCGCGGACCTTCGTGAGTTCCCCACGAAGTCCCCCGACGTCCTCGTAGCTGACCTTCGGTGCGTGGAGTTCCGCGGTCGTCACCGACTCTTCGCGGATGTGGACCTCCGTCTGCTCCGTGATCTGTACAATGCCGCCCGGGTTCGTGTCGACGACGACGAATGGAAGCGCACGTCCGATGAGAGCGATCCCCGGGACGATGACGGTGTCACCCTTCGTGACGGGGCGCTTGAAGAGACCCCGCTTGACGACCCCTTCGATGCCGCTACCAAACTGTAGTTTCTGACGGTCTTCGATGACGGGCGCGAGCGTTATCCTCGCAGCGGCCTGGCCATCGACCTTGCGAATCCTCACCTTGTCGCCGATCGAGACGCCTGCGTTGTCGCGGATGAGTCCGTCCATGCGGATGATGCCCTTGCCCTCGTCGTCCGGGTGAGCCCTCCAGACGATCGCGGCCGTCGTCTTCTTGGAATGGATCTCCACGAGGTCGCCGACCGTGAGGTTGAGGTCAAGACGTGTGGCGGCGTCCACCCGGACCCTGCCCTTCGCTACGTCTTCCTGGACCGCTTCGGCGACTTTGAGCGTGACTTCTTTCACCATTGGTCTGAATCACCGCACGACGCCACGGCCGCTCCGGAGGAATCCCGATCCACCCCGCCTTGGGCCGCGTGCATCTCTTATCTACTCTAAACAAGGAGGCAGCCTCCTTTAAGGTTTCTGGAACAGGGACGCTTGTTTTGATGGAGTGGGAAGGCACAAGGTGCAGGCGCGCCAAAGTGCGGATGTGGTTACGAAGGGGATAGCGCGTCACCAATTGCGAGAACCAGGCAGTGAACATCGAAGTCGCGGTCATTGCTTACTGGAATCGGTCCGGAACCACTCGTCTACAAGCCGCTTCGCCTGTTCCTTCTGCGCAGCCGTGAGCCCTTCCTCCCGTTCTATCGCGGCGATTGCGTTCGCCCGTTCCATCGGGCTCAATCTGTTATCCTCGATCATTCCCCTGAGCATCACTACGATTCCATGGGGCAGGAACCGGAACCTGTCGTCGAGCACGTCGAGTCTTGATTGCCGCGAGTGTTCGTCGATGCGCCTCGCGAGTGTCTCCAATTGTATCTCGTCCAACTTTCCGACCTCGAACATCGCTCGCGCGTGGCGGCGACGTTCCTTCATGGCCGCCTCCGTGCGCGCGGGATCGCGCTTGGCGTGCTCGTAGGCGTGGTCGATCGCGCGTAGTTCCTGGCGTAGCCTGTTGCGTTTTCGCCGAAGGGCCCAGGCGCCGACTATCGCGCCGCCGCCGGTGATCGCGAGACCTACGGCGAAGAAGAGGATGTTCTGGTTGGCGGGGTCCCCGACGGTCTGTACTGCCTGTTGGGTGGTGTCGGCAGGGCCTTCAAGATCAACGGATGGGGCCTTTCCCCCGACGTTGAAGGTCGTGAGATTGCTCGACGTCTGGCCGGCGTCGTTGCGTGCTTGGAAACGTGCTTGATATGGGCCGGCCTTCGCGTAGGCGTGAGAGAGCAGATCGTCCTTCTGCCAATCCGTCACGGCGCCGTCGCCCCATTCCGCGCGATACTCGCTCGGCGCACCTTGGGCGCCGGCAACGGAGCCTTCGAGGCTGACGTTCACGCGCTCGCCCGGCGCGGGATAGGTCGTCGAAACGACCGGGCCGACCTTGATCGACGCCTTGGTCTCCCCGAGAACGTCCAGGGTACCGTCAAAGCCGGCCACGGCTACCACCCCTCCTCCGACCCCGAAGTCGAAGTGCTGGCCTCCGGCGCGCACGTCGTCGGCGAAGTCATGGCGCCAGACGATCGAACCGTCGGTGCGGGACAGGGCGTAGATCGCCTCATTGGTCCCGGCGCCGCTCGATTGGGCGCTTCGGGCGAAGAGCAGGTCTTTTGTGATGACGGGCGCGCTGTTCGCTTGCCATGTCGAATCGCCGCCGACGAGGACGGGGCGCCTCCAGACGACCTCGCCGGTCGAAGCGTTTAGCCTGTAGGCCGTCTGGGATGTGAGACTGAAGAGGTCTTGCCCGTCCAACGCGAAGCCGCCGCCTCCGTCGCGGAACTTATCTTCAAAGCCCACCGGTCTTCGCCAGAACTCGTTCCCGCTCGCGGGTGCGATCGCGGTCACGTTCTGATTGACCTTGATATAGACCGTTTCGAGCGTGCCCGTCGGGGGCGGTAACCCGTTGGACGCGGTGTCCACCCATTCCCGCTCCAAGGCCCCGGAGGAGGCGGATAATTGGAACAGGCTCAACGCGCTTTCCCCGTTGACGGTCGCGTTGAGCGAGAAATAGACGCGCGGCCCGACGACAGAGACCCGCCCCGGGCCGCCGAACGCTTGTTTCACGGGATCGTTCTTCCACGTCCAGTTCATCGAGCCGTCCCGCGCGTTGAGGCTTACGAGAAACGAGCCGACAAACCTCGTTACGTAGCCGCGGCCGTCGCTTCCCGGCACGCCAACGGGGCTCAACGGCACGTTGTCTTGCTGCCGGCAGGGAAAATAGAGCGTCTCGCCGCGTAGCGCGGGCGGACTGCAAAGAGTCGACATGTTTTGACCGGTCCCCGGGAAGGCCCAGAACCATTGCTCCGCCCCCGACGCTATGTCGTAGGCGTGGATGCCACTACGCTGCTGGGCCACGTAGACGCGTTTTCCATCTGCGGCGAAGCCCCGCGCCACGTCGTCGAAACGCACGAAAACGTCGACGACGCCCGTCGCCAGCGAGACGCGGGCCAATCCATTGGTCGTCAGATCGCCACGGATCGGCGTCCCCCATGCGAATCCGGGGTCGGTGCCGTTGAACAAGAGCACGAGGACCGAGTCGCCCAAGATGAGAGGCGGTGAAACGAAGGCCCTCGACCCGGGAAGTCTGACGCGCAAGGCCACGTCGTCGGAGCGGGGCGCGGCGTCATCGACACGGCCGGTCTTTGCGGCGTCGGCGCCCGATTGCAGATACGCCGCCTCTATGAGCCCGGTCGAGGTGAGCGTGAGGACGAGGGCCGTGGCCGCTAGCCAGTGGACGGTTCTTCGACTCATGCCCTCCCCTTCCGATTCGCCTTCTTGGATAAATAGGATGGCGTGGCGGCCGTCGCGTCTATCCCTCATGGTCGGCCGTCATCCCCGCCTGATTCTCTATTGCGTCGAACGCGGCCTAAGAGTTTGGGCAAGGGATAGAAGAAAGGGCGGCAAGGTGCCAGCAAGTCCCCCATCGACCGTCCAAGCCGCGTCATACCGTGATGGTTTCGAGGCAAACTCGATCGATCGCCAGGCGTCAATGGGGTCGACACCAAAGCCGCGGTCCCGTTCTTGGGGCCGGTGATGGAAAACAGTTATATAAACGCTCGTTCACTATACTAAACATGCAACTCGACAACTGGCTGGAAACCGCATTCGGCAGCCCCACTCGGGTCCGCGTGCTGCGTTATCTCGCGGCCCAGGAGGGGCGTGAACGCACTCTGCGGGAGGTCGCACGCGCTCTCGGCGTGAATCCAAGCACCGCGCGAGTCGCCCTCTTTGCGCTCCTCGACTTGGGATTGGTCGATGTCCGCCGGCTCGGCCGATCCGACGGCTACTCGCTGCGCCCGGCGACAAGTTCCAATCTGGTCCGACGCCTTTTCGGGACGGAGGCGGAACTGAGGAAGAAAGTGTTTGAGGTCCTCCGCGCCTCGACGATAAGAGGCGCCTCCGTCGTGGTCTTCGGGAGCGCGGTCCGCAAAGAACAAGGCCCCGATAGCGACCTTGACATCCTCGTGGTCGCGGCCACCAAGGACAAGGCCTTGGGCGTTTCCCTCGATCTTGACATCGCCATCAACCGGGTCGGGCCCGTGGCGCCGAGCTTCATCAGCCTCGGGGCCCGCGAACTCCGGGCCAAGTGGACGCTGCCGTGGATCGAGAACGTGCGCAGAGAAGGGATCCTCGTCGCTGGTCGACCCCTGGAGTCCTGGACCTGATGCCGCGCCCGGTCGACCGTGCCAGGTGGCCCTTGTCCATCGACAAGGCGGAGGAATTCCTTCGCGTCGCACGTGCTTGCGAAAAGACAGGCGACTGGAACGCCGGCGCGAGCGCATCCGTGCATGCGGCCATCATGGCATGTGATGCGTTGACCGTGTCGGCCCTCGGAGTACGGAATTCGGGCGACCACAAGGGCCTCGCACCCCTCGTGGCAAAGGCATTGGCCAAGAGCCCCGCAGACGCAGCCGACGTCCGGAAACGGATCTTGAGGCTTCTCGACACCAAGCGCCTCGCAGAATACGATGACCGGCCCGTTTCCGCCGCCGAGGCGACGGCGTGTCGGAAGGATGCGGAAAGGATCAGGGATATCGCGAAGGCGCACGCCGGCGCGGATTGACGCCCGGCATCGGCCAGATTCAACGACCTCCCCTTCGAAATAGTGTCCTCCCTCTTGGGATCGCCCCCGGGCGTAAGCCGATGCTCAATGCCCGCCGGAGCCCGAGTCCGTCTTGAATCACTCCTCCACGAGCGCCTTCGCCTTGGCCCGGTTCTCCGGAGTGAGCGACTGTTCACGCGCCAGTGCGACTCTCTCACTGTCCCCCGGTTTCCGATTCATCTTCGCGCATAAATAGAGGCGGGATACTGGCTCGCACAAGTAGGTATAAGTACCTACTTGCTCCGGGCACCCTTCCTCTGTTTCTCGATCGCCTCGCTCAAAGTGACCCGCCCAAGCGCCACGTCCCTTGCCAACCGGAACCCCACCGTCACTTCGCCGCCGCTTGCGATCCGGCTCTTCCTTTGGATGTCCCGTATCTCCCCGTCCGTCGGCGAGACCCTCCGGTAGCGACCCACCTCCTCGCCCTTCGACAGCGCGATCGCATGCGCTGCCGCCCTGTCGCGGTGCGCGACCGGCGCCGTGGCGCTCGTCTCCGTCTCGTCCACGATCTCGATCCTCACATCTAATGGGACGAGGCTGTTGATAATCCGGTCCCGGGCGGTGGCTGCCCCGTGTCCGATCCTCACGATCACAGAGGCATCCTTGTAGGTCTCGATCACGCGTTCGAGTTCAGCCGATACATCCGCCGGCGAATGGACCTGTAACGTCCGGATGAGGCTTCCATCCGCGAGGATCGCGACACCAGGGCGCTCCCCGGGATCGACCCCCACGACGACCTTGCTCACGCGCCCGCCCGATTGAAGCGCCAGCATCGCCCGCTCCACGGCGTCCTCTGCATCGTCGCTTGCGACGACGTTCGCGAAGGCGATGCCCGGGCGTTCGTCGAGGCTCGTGATGACGACGCCGATCCCGGCCGGGATACGGGCGCCTCCAACGAGGCTTCTGAAGGGGATGTTCCGGGCTTTGAGTTCGCGGACCAGGTCATGGTAGAACGAGAAATCGTTCGTCATCACGCCGATCTCGCGCGTGGGACGGCGCGCTCGCCGCGTGGGCGGGGCTCTTTCCCGTCCTGGCTCCCTATTCACGGCATCTCGCTCCCATCGGGCATTCGCTCGCTTTCGATAGAATTGTGGCGCTCCGTCAACAAAGACTTATTTTCCGGGAAACAGGCAAAGCACGCTTCCCGAAGCGGTCTCCATGTGGTCGTGCGGGACGTAGAATCAGCGCCTAGTCGCGCGTCGCAAGCCGGCTTTTCGCCTTGATTCGATTTCAATGGCCATAAATAGGGGTCTGATTTTATATAAATCGGGATGCACAATGTGCCCAATGATTAGGGACGGGAAGCCGCCGCTTCCACCAAGCACGATCACTGAACTCAAGCAGACGCTACCGACCGACTACGGCCACAAGTTGGTGAACAGCGCCGGTAACCGCATCCTCGCGATACGCATCCCGACCGCCCGGCCGGACATGTTCCAAGACATCCCGCGCGCCGCCGACTTCTTAGGGACAGACGACACGCGCGAACTCACACACGTCCTGCTCATCGGCGATGAGAAGGTGCTCCGCGTCGACCCGATATCGCTTCGAGACGAGGTCCGGGAAAGGACACGGGAAGACCAACAGTCCGTCGTGACGTTGAAGAAAAAACTCGGCCGCAACTACGAATACTCGGTCTTCAAGCCCGTCACGGGGAAGGGCTCCCCGCGGCTCGTCATCCGGATCCCGAAGTTCAAGGCGGGCGAACTCGACGATTCCGACCGGACGCAGCTCAAGGGCCTAATGGCGAAGATCACGGCGGATCCGAACGTCCGTGAATCACGCATATTCTACATCGTCACCGATGACGACTACGTGAAGCTCGGGACCGAAGGATTCCAAGCGATGCTCGAAGGGCGAAAGAACGAAGCACTCGCCACCGCCACCTTGTCGGCGGCTGCCATGAACGCCCCGCCACCGGCGCCTTCGGGCCAGTATTTCGTCGCAGACGAGAAGAAGTCGCGCCCCGCGCAGGGGACGATGGGAAACGCCTTCGGCATCGACTCCAGCAGCCCGTTCGGCGGGCTCATGGGGCAGACCGCCCAAGCGAACGAGAAGCTCGACCTGCACAAGGCAGCGATCGCCGAGAAGAAGGCGGCGCCCGTCGGGGAATTCATCGATGGTACGGAGAAGGCGCGCAGGACGTCAGCCGCTCAAGCCCCTCCGCCACGCCGGGGCGGCGAAATCATAGATGCAGAAAGCGGGATGGCCGTGACCCCAAAGAAAGGAAGGCCGCAGTTCAACGCGGACGGTTCCGTCTCATACGTGGAACAGGCGCCAAAACCGGTGGGCGCAGGCACTATCGATTCCCTCATTTCCGCGGTGGTCTCGAGTCCCGCGCAAAGTATCCATGACGCGCACACGACCGAACCGGCACGCACACTTCCACCAGCGCACGAAGCGGACGTCGAGATAATGCCGGGACGAAACGAGGTCGCTACGCCGGGTACTACGCCGAGGATGGACTGGACGGCCCCTCCCGCGGCGACGCGCGCGGACACGGAAGCGCCCACGCCAGAGGTCATCGTTGCGGCCCCCCTTCTCGCCGTCGCACAGATCGCGCCGGCGCCGGTCGCGGAGCTTCCGAAAGACCCGATGGCGACGATGCTCACGAAGCTCCACGGCTCCGGTTACGAGCTCCTTGACACGGCGAGCCTCCTCGACGTAGACGCCGCCGCCCACAAGGCGGCAGGCAAGCGCATCCTCGTGAAACGGTTGAAGACCGTGGACGTCGAGACCGTGCAAAGGCTTGAGCGGCTCGCAAACGACCTCCGGGCGGACGCCTGCATCGTCATCGCCGAGGAGATCGCCCCGGGGACGCGCGGCTGGACCATGGGGACGAAAGTAGAGTTATTACGCCCATCTGACATAGGCGAACTCGAACTCTAAGATGGGCAAGCTCAAAACCGATGCTTTCTCCGCGTTCTCCACCCGGCCCCACGGTGAGGTGTACTGCCGATGAAAGTCCCGATAGGGGCGAAGGGGCTTGACGATCTTCTCGGCGGCGGCATCGAGGCGGGCGCCATCACCGAGTTCTATGGCGAGGCGGGGACCGGGAAGACCAACATCTGCCTCCTGCTCGCAAGAAACGTCGTCCGCTCCGGGCGGAAAGTGGTCTACATCGACAGCGAAGGGGTATCGCTAGAAAGGTTACGTCAAGTGTGCGGGCCCGATTTCGAGAGCGTCCAGAAGAACATCCTCTTCTTCGAACCGTATAGCCTCGACGAGCAGGACCGCATCGTCGCGAAGGCCACACGCCTCGCGCAGTCGGGAAGCGACATCGGCCTCATCGTGATGGATTCCGCGACGATCTTTTACCGGTTGAGCCTCGCAAGCGGCGACGACATGCAGCATCGGCGCGGCCTCACCCTCCAATTGCATACCTTGCTCACGACCGCGCGCCAGAAGCTCATCCCCGTGGTGATCACGAACCAGGTCTACACGAACATCGACAGCGACATCCTCGAACCCATCGGCGGCCAATTGATGCGCCACATCAGCAAGGCCATAATCCACGTGGAGAAGGCGGGGAAGGGCCTTAGGAGGGCGACGGTCGTGAAGCACCGCTCCGCGGCGGAGGGTTCGAGCGTGGAGTTCGTGATCAACCAGGCGGGCCTCGGGCCGCCCCCGGAAAAGCACGCTACGGGCGCGGCCAAGGGCTGAAGGCCCGCCCGTGACGGCGCGACGCAGCGGGCCGTCGCTCCGGTCCCGCCCGTATCAGGCGTTTTCAAGAAGGTTTTTGAGCAGCCCCATGAATGGGCCGCCGTGGCGCGTTCGAAAGACGTCGGTGCAGCCGTCGCGCTCGCCGGCATCTTGCTCGTCTCTGGCTGCCTCGGTTTCGACCTCGGCGGCTCCTCCGGCTCGCAGGAGACCAAGGTCTCCGAGCGGTACGCGGACGCGGATTTCCGTTTCGCGAGGGCGACGTCAGGTAGCAGCGTCGAACATCCCAAGATTATCGTGAAGGAAGGCACAGCGGTGCTCACGATCAAGGTCTCGTGGGAGACGACGGGCGACTTCGGTTGGACTCTCACCAATCCCGAGGGCGGCGTCGAATCGCGTTTCAACGCGATCGAGCGCAACTCCGCGCGTCACATGAACTGGCTCCACGACACGAACCCGAAGAAAGGCATCTGGAACCTCACGATCGAATGCGAGGCCGCGTGCGAGTACTCATTCGGCTTCTACTTCAACGATGCAGTGCAGCCGCCGCTCGTCCCCATCCCGACGAAGTTCAAGGACGCGCCTTCCCGTGTCCAAGGCTCCTCCAAAGGCGGGTCGCAAACCCACGCGCTCACCGTGTCGCCGGACGTTTCCAAGCTTAGGTTCCGCATGAGCGTCGACGCGAAGGACGGTTTCAACTACAAGCTCACGGACGCCAAAGGCAAGCAGCAGAGCAGCCTCGGGTTCGATTTCAAGGTCGGCATAGAGGACACGGAATTCACGCAGAAAGAGCCCTACGCCGTGGGGGAATGGCACGTCGACGTGGGATGCGTCGGTTCGTGCGTCTACGCCTTCGCGTTCTACGAGAAGTGAGCCCGTGCGCCTCGCGCGCGGTCAAGCCACGTGCAAGAAGCGTTAAAACCCGCCCCGCGCTCTCTTACTAGTATATGACAGGGAGGGCGCCGAAGGCTTCCGCGGTCGGTCCGGCACTCGCCGTACTCCTCATGGTGTCGCTGTCGGGTTGCGTCCAGAACGACGCTGCGACGGGGCCGGCCGCCATCAACAACATCCTTCCGGACGCCGGTTCGATACTGGCCGACAAGGCGGTCGTCACGGCCGTCGAGGGCGCTCTCAACGTCGTCTGGGAGGGGCCGTTGACGACGGAACGCGGCTTCCTCGTCACCATCCCGCCCGGCGTCACGCGCGTCGACGCCATCATCACCGGCACCGCGGGGATCGCGATGGTGAACGACGCGACGGGCAGGATCCGCTGCCAGCCCGACCGCTACGAAGCCTATTTCACGCCCTTCACGACGCGAAGCCAATGCACCGGCATCACGCTCCTCGACCCGCTTCCCGCGGTGTGGAGAACGACCACGCGAAACCTTCTTGCAGACCAGAAGATAGAGTTGCGCCTCTCGTCCGACCCGCTCGACGGGACCGCGGCGACGATCAAGATTGCCAATCTTTCCATGCCGAGTCACAAGGAGCTCCCGACGGAGGTCGTGACGATGGCGGCTTCCATCGATGGTGAGCCCATTCATCTGGAAGTGACCCGACCAGACACCTCGGAGCCCGTCCCCACCATCGTCGTCTCGTCGCCTTACTATCAAGCGCAGCGGCTCGCGAAACTTCGCGCCGAGAACAGCACCATCGCGGATTGGGTGCCGCGCGGATTCGCCGTCGTGACCGCGGACGTTCGTGGCTTCGCCCTCTCCGGCGGATGCATCGAGGTGTGGGGGAAGAACGAGCAACAGGACCAGGTCGACATCGTCGAATGGGTCGCAAAGCAACCCTGGTCGAGCGGGAAGGTCGGCTTCTACGGCCAATCGTACGTCGGCACGACACCGGTCGAGGCCGCGTCCAACGCCGCGCCGCACCTCACCACCATCATCACCGTCGCGCCCGTCATCAACAGTTACGAGGACTGGCACTACGGGGGCGTGCCGAACGGCGAACAGACCGCCTCGCCGCTTCTTGGCTACCAGTTGGCGGATACGCAAGGCCGGGCTCCAACACAAGCAGACGTCCTCGCCGCCGCGAACGGAAACGGCGCTTCTCTAATGGGAAAGACGAGTGCCGAGGCCTTGATGGCGCTTGCGGACCAGGGAAGACGCGGCCTTTGCGATCCGACGCTCGCAGCGAGGGCGAGCGACCCGCGCGCAGTCTACGATTCATTCTACGCGGAGCGCGACTTCAAGGCAAAGGTGGGAAACGTGAAGGCCTCCGTGCTCTACACGCAAGGCTTCTACGACCAAAACGTGAAGAGCCAGATGATCCCCGGCTGGTTCAACGAACTCAAGGTACCGAAAAAAGGCATATTCGGGGACTGGATCCACCAGCACCCGCCGCGCGGCGACCAGGAACTCCTCTTCCACGCGTGGTTCGACTATTGGCTCAAAGGGCTCGACACGGGCATCATGGACACGCCGGCCGTCGAGGTGCGGACGAACGTAGACACGGTCCGTTACGCCAGCGAATGGCCTCCGCGCGACGCTAGCAAGATCTCGTACGGCCTCGACTTCGCGGGATCCATGATCTCGGAAGGTGTCGCCGGCAAAGGAAGCGCCCAATACGTCGCCCGCATCGCGGCCGAGGCGCCGAGCGAGGTGCCGGTTGACATGTTGGCCGCCATGGTCCCCACGAAACTCGTCCTCAGGACCGCTCCACTCGCGTCACCAATGTACGTCTCCGGCATGGTTGAACTTCGGCTCAACGCGGCCCTCACGGGCGCCGAGAACACTTTCATCTATGCGCAGCTACGCGATGTCGGCCCGGATTCGACGAGGGTGGTCACATTCGGGGCGCGTAACGCCGCCTTGAGCGAGGATCACAAGACATACACGCCGGTGACGCCCGCTGCCGCACGCGACTATGTCCTCGCAATGCTTCCGACAGAATACGTCGTCGGGGCCGGACACACGTTGGAATTGGAGATAGATGGCGTGACCGACCCGGCCGGTAGTTTCCACCCAGGCGAACCCGGTGTGGTGACGCTAGCCGGGGCCCAATCTGCCCTGGTGTTCCCGACGTTGAGAGTGCCGGGCGATACCGCCATCCCATTGTCCGCCGGCCCGGTCACCGTGGCCTGAATCCGGAACCCTTCCACCCGGATGGACAAAACCCGGCAATCGGCCGCTATTCACCGAGTTTCACGTCAGAAATCTTTATATAGTCACTTGCTTACCTTCTGGCCGTGGGCAGTATGCGCTATCCGGGGATATTCGTCGGCTTAGTGTTGGCCAGCCAATTCCTCGTGACCGCGAGCGCGGTCGGCTCCGCGGCCGTCGACCCCGGCGCCCCGGTGATCGGCCCGATGGACGTCCCGAAAGCCCCGAAACTCCCAGAGCTTCCCGACGTCGAGACGATCGGCGGCGCAAAGACGCCAGGCAGTTCACCGACGCCGAACGGCCCCGCTGGCCCGACACCCGGCTTCGACGCACTTTTCACCGGCGCCACGTTCGAAAGCTTCGCCCTCGTCGGGCTCGCCGCAAGCACCCTTGCCGCCTTCGCGATAATAGGGGGCGCCAAGTACGTGAACAGCCAGAACGTTCTCGAGAACGAGGTCCGCGGCGAGATATACGGCTTTCTTCGGAAATCGGTCGGAGCGAACCTGAAGCAGATAACGGACGAACTCGCCCTCTCGACCACCAACGCCGTGTGGCACCTCAGGAAACTCGAACAGTCAGGCCTCGTGCGAAGCCGCAAGTTCAACGGTTACAAGATCTATTACCCCGTAGAAGGGGGGGTGCGTGCCCGCGACCTGTCGTGCAGCGCCTCGACCCTTTCGAACGACAACGCGAGGACCGTCTTCGAGTTCGTCGCAGCGAACCCAGGGAGCCACCAACGCGAGATCGCGCGCGTGCTCGGAGTGAACCACGGAACGGTGCGCTGGCACCTGAAGAAGCTACGCCAGGCGGGCCTCCTCGTCGAGATGAGGAACGGCAAGGTCTCCACTTATTTCCCGACGGACATCGGCAAGGAAGCCTTCGACATCGCTGTCCGCAACAGCGCTCCCCGCTACCACGTGGAAGGCCTCGCGTCGACCCTGTAGTTTTTTAGGTACGAGCCCGTACACGGTCTCGAAAGCGACGGCCGAATCCATGCCAGAGAGACAATCGAAGGCGCACAACGCATCCGGCCCGGCAAGCGCCGGCCCCCATCAGAGCCCGCGCGTCATGATACTCGACGACAGCCCGGTGATCCTCGCGAGCCTCAAGGACATCCTCGCGACAAGCGGTGTTACGAACGTGAAGACCGCGAAGAACGTGAAGGACGGCGTGAAGGTCTTCAAGGACTTCAAGCCCGACCTCGTCTTCGTCGACCTCATGTTGGGGGAGACGGAGAGCGGACTCGATTTTCTCAAGCAGGCGATGGGCGTAGGCTCGAAGGCGAAGATCGTCATCTCCACGGCGTTGCCATCCACGGCCGACGCGGTCGTGATGGCCGTGAGCCTCGGCGCCACCGAGTACCTCCCGAAGCCGTTCAGGAAGGAGGACGTCGACCACATAATCGAGAAACTGAAGAAGCCCAAGAGCGGGCAGACCGACATGTCCTACGGTTGAGTTGCCGAGCGGACGACCCCGTCGATGGGAATCCGCGCGTCGGTCAACGTACCTTCTCGACCATTTCACGCAGAGCCCGCAGCGCCTCCTCCACATGCCACCGCGGCCGCCATTGGGAAGAGACGACCTCTTGGACGACGCCGTCCTGGTCGATGACGAACGTCTCCCGGCCCGGGATGAGGCCCAAGGTGGGCCGGACGCCATAGGCGTCCCGAACCTTCCCGTCCACGTCGCTTAGCAACGTGAACGGGAGTCGGTGCTCGCGGCAGAACGAGAGGTGCGACTCCGGCGGATCGGAGCTGATCCCGACCACCCTTGCGCCCAATCGCTCGAACTCGTCGTGATGGGCGCGGAAGGTCTTCGCCTCGGTCGTGCAGTTGGTCGTACGGTCGCGCGGATAGAAATAGAGGACCACGGGGCCTTTGGCAAGGAGATCGTGTAGCGACGTCAGGCTGCCGTCTTGCGAGCGGAGCGTGAAGTCAGGCGCCCTCGCCCCCTTTGCGACCACAGGCTCCATGGTATCATCTCGGCGGGGTTTACCCTTAAGTGGTTCCATTCACCGAGGGGGAATTTCGTGGAGATATATCGAACGCTTAAAATAGCCGCACGAGAAGAACGAGTGTGGTCGGGCTCGGGCAGATTCTCTGCCCCCTTCGAGCCACGTTAGGTGACATTGTTCCTTTTCCTTTGAGTATTAGGGGCAATCGGCAAACGCTTTTAACAGGGTTAATACAGAGCCACGAAACATGGCTTCCTACAGGCGAACCGGGCGCCGGGGCACCGGCTGGTTCCCGATAATGATGGTCTTCGGGCTGCTCTTGACCATCCTTTTCGCGAACGTCCACGCGGCCAAGGCCCTCGACACCGACTCGGCGACGGACGCAGCCGGCGGGCTCGGCGACACCGCCGGGCAAAGCGACGGTACCGGTTCACTCGACAACCCCGTGAACGGCATCGGCGGGGACCTCTTCGGAAACATCGGCATCGGCGAGATAGCCCTCGGCGCCGCGGGAGTGGCGGTCCTCGGCGGCATCGCGTACCTCTTCCTCGGCGGAACGAAGTTCGTGAACTCCGAGAACGTCCTGGAGAACGACGCTCGCCGCGAGATATTCAATTACATCAAGACGAACCCAGGGGTGCATCTACGCGCGACGGCAAGCGCGCTGTCGCTTTCGACCACGAACGTGCTCTGGCACCTACGAAAGCTCGAACAGGCGAACCTCCTGAACTCGAAGAAACTCGAGGGGTACAAGGTCTACTACCCCGTCGAGGGCGGGATCGAGATGCGCCGCATGGGACTCGCGATGGCGGTGCTTCGTAACCCCAACGCAAAGACGGTGCTCGAATTCATCAGCGGTAGCCCCTCAAGCCACCAGCGGGAGATCGCCCGCGCGATGGGCGTGAACCACGGGACGATCCGTTGGCACCTTCGCAAGCTCCAGGCGGTGGGCCTCGTCCTCGAGGTCAAGAAGGAGCACACTTCCAATTATTACGTGAGCGAACTCGGGATACAAGCGCTCGGTCGCCTCGAGTCGACGAAGGCCGTTCCCGCGGGAGTTGCGACCATGCAGGCCGCGATGCCGGCGGCGATGGAGCCTTCGCCGCAAGCGACGAGCGAGACGCGTTACGAGGACGCTCCACCGCATTGAAGATCATCGGCAACGCCAATAGCTACAGCCTCCCCCCCGGTTTCACCTCCACGGGGGGACTCCCTCTTTTCTTGTAGGAAGCAAGGCGGGCGCCTTCGCCAGGGCGCCCTTGCCTCTCTTGACTTTTTTCCCGTCCGCCTCGGTCGGCCTCTCCCCGTTCATCGCTTTTTCCCCGCTCCACCCGAACGACCCCTGCTTCTCGCGTGTACGTACTTATACATACATATCGGCGACCCGCGGGAAAAAGCGATAAGCGGTGCTCGCTTGTAACGACCTGTTTGAAAGTCGACGAACTTGCCACCGATCAAAAGCTCTCGGCGAGACTCAAGGCCCTCGGGTACGACGAACTCTGGCCGACTCAGGAGCGATCCATCCCGCTGGCGCTCGAAGGCAAGAACCTCGTCCTCGCCGTCCCGACGGCAAGCGGGAAAAGCCTCGTCGCCTACGTGGCGCTCGCCCACACCGCGTTGAAAGGAGGACGAGGCGTCTACATCGTGCCCCTACGAGCGCTCGCATCCGAGAAGTACGACGACCTGCGGGAATTCGAGGAGCTAGGCATCCGCGTCGGGATGTCGATAGGCGACCTAGACGCCTCGGACACGCGCCTTGCCGACTACGACCTATTGGTCCTCACCGCCGAGAAGGCGGACGCGCTCATCCGGCACCGCACCGGGTGGCTGTCGAACCTCAAGACCATCGTGGTCGACGAAGTCCATCTCTTGAACGACGGCGACCGCGGCCCGACGTTGGAGATATTGATGGCGCGCCTACGTAGGATCGCCCCGAAGTCACAGGTCATCGCCCTCTCCGCGACGATCGACAACAGCGACGCCCTGGCCGAGTGGCTCGATGCCGAGCACGTGAAAAGCGATTGGCGCCCGGTGCCGCTACGCGAAGGCGTCCACTTCGGGCGGACGATAACCTATGCGGACTCTGCGAGCCAGGAGGTCGTCTCCGACGAGGACGATCCCGTGACGTCGCTCGTCACCGAGACGCTTTCGGGCGGAGGCCAGGCGCTCGTCTTCACGAATACGAGAAAATCCGCCGAATCGCAAGCGGAGAACCTCAGGCTCCCCGTCACGAAGCGGCTCAAGAAGAGCGAACTAGATGCGTTAGCCATTGCGTCGGAGCAGATCGGCGCCTCGAACGCACCCGGTGTAGTGGGAAAACTCGCTCGCCTCGTCAAGGGCGGCGTCGCCTTCCATCATGCGGGGCTATCGAACGACCAACGAAAGGTCGTCGAACGGTCATTCAAAGCGGGCCTCCTCAAGGCGTTGACCGCGACGCCGACATTGGCTGCCGGCGTCAACCTTCCCGCCCGTCGCGTGGTCATCCGCGATCTATGGCGTTACGATTCCGAGACAGGGAACCGCCCGATACCGGTCCTGGAATACAAGCAGATGGTGGGGAGGGCCGGACGGCCCCGGTACGACAAGTTCGGCGAGGCGATCTCGCTCGCCAAAGGCTACGATCAGATGCGTGAGATCATGGAGACGTACGTCCACGCCTCGCCCGAGCGCATCAGGAGCAAGCTCGCGGCCGACGCACCGCTACGCACACACATCCTCTCCCTCATCGCCGGGAACGTGACCCCGAGCCTCAAAGACCTCTATGCCTTCATCGACACGACTTTTTTTGCCCACGAATCGGAACGCTGGACGATAGAATCACGCGTGGAATCGATGATAGCGTTCCTTCAAGAAGAGGGCCTTGTGGAGGGCGACGAGGACGATTACAAGGCGACCGATTTCGGACGCCGCACGAGCGAACTCTACATCGACCCGGTCAGTGCGGTCATCATGCGAGACGCGCTACGGCGCGCCGCCGGACGGGAGACCACGTCCCTCTCTTTCCTTCACGCCGCCTCGCGAACGCCGAACATGATGCGCCTCTACCTTGGCCGCGGTGAGGACGCGTGGCTCCACGCGGCGGCGATCGACCGCGCGGACGAACTCCTTTTCCCGTTAGGGCGCGACTCGGAACTAGAATGGTTCCTTTCCGAGGTGAAGACCGCGCTGCTTCTTGAGGATTGGACGCAGGAAATCGCCGACGATCGCATGGAAGAGAAGTACCGCGTCTACCCTGGGGACGTCCACAACAAGGTCGAGACCGCCGTGTGGCTCGTCTACGCGATGAAGGAACTGGCACACCTTTTCAATCCCGATGCCAGAAACGCCCTCACGGGCCTTGAGATCCGCCTGAAAGCCGGCGTCAAGGAGGAATTGCTCCCGCTCATCAAGTTGAAGCACGTCGCGAGGGTCAGGGCGCGGGTCCTCTACAACGCCGGCTTCAAGCGACCACAGGACCTCGTGACGGCGAACGAGGCGACGCTTGCAAAGCTTCCCGGCATCGGAAAAGAGATCGCCGCATCCATACTCAAAGAGGTGGGGGCGAGGACCCAGCCGACACAGACGAGGCTCGGGGTGGATCCCCGATGATCCGCATCGTCGGAGCTCGAGGCAAGGTCGCCGACGTGGCCCACATCCTTCAGGTGGCCCGGTCGGTCGAGAAACGGAAGGGTTGCGACATCGCTCTCCTAAGAGCCGCCATCGTCTACGGACGCGAGCACGTCGAATCCGCCGTCCACAAGGCGGTGCGGGCATGGGACGCGAAGACGAACGCTTCCGACACGCTCGCAGGCGAGATCCTATGCTACGTGGCTGCCGAAAGGCAGGTGCACGCGGCCATCAGGAAAGCCGGCCTTTCAAAGGGCGACACGAAAGTCGTGGTCGCGGCGACCGGGCGCGACCCCAACGGGGCCGTGGACGAACTGCTTCGCGAGGCAGGATGGGACGTCGATGAATCCGTCGTCTCCAAGGAGGGGAAGGATCTGGCATTCATCCTCAAGACCATGGACGTGGACGTACCCGCAGGTTACGAGGGCCGGGAACCGGAACTCATCTTGGAGAAAGTGGCGCTCCGTGACATCGTGAAATGAACCAAAGCGCAGCTTCGTGTCGTCCTTGCCTATCCTAGCTGCGTCCGTCTGCCTGTGAGGTAGCGTCCGAACTGTCGCAGGTTCCTATAGAATTCCCGGAACGTGTGCACGGTAGGGCCGCCGTGGGATTTCACCATGAGGACGTTCGCGTTCGCCCGCTCCGCGATCTCCTCCGTCTTGTGCCCGAAGAGGTAATTCCGCCACGAGGGCTCCGTGGTGGCTCCGACGACTACGAGGTCTGCTTCCTTCGCGACGTCGATGACGCGAGAGAGCACCCTGTCCGCCTGCTCAATCTTGAGTCTAGTGGGGACACCACGGATCGCGTTCTGCTCGATCAACGCCTCTCCTCGCGCCCGTCTCGCAATGAAATCGGTCTCGTCCTGGTTCATCGCGTGGTAGACCGTCACGGCGCCCACGTTGGCCCGTGCTATCGCGCTGCCGAGCCGGATGCCGAGCGGGGCGTGCCTTCCTCCGTGGGTGGGGATGAGGACCTTCGACAGCTCCTTTCCCTCCCTCAACTTCAAGACGGCGATGTCGCACGGCGGGACCTCGACGAGGCCCTCTATCGTGCGGGCCTTCAGGAAATCGGTGATCCTGCCGCGCCCGCTCCAGCCGAGCAGGATAAGGCTAGCGCCCTCCTCCATCGCGGTCTCCCGGATGACTTGCGAAGTGTTGTGGCCGATGCGCACGAGCGTGTGCACGGGGACGCTCGTCTTTCCCATCGCGGTCTTCGCGTTTTCCAGGACAGGCAGGGCCTTGGAGACGAAGCGGTGCCCTTCCGTCAACGGCGTCACGTCCGGCACCTCCACGACGTAGAGAAGGTCCACTTCGCCGTCGAGGCTCTTCGCGATCGAGCTCGCCACCCTCGCGATGCCTGCGGCCGTCTCGGGGTTGGCCACTGGCACGAGGACGCGGAAGTTCTTGCGGATGGCCGGCACCTCGCGGTGCGCGACTGAGCGTTCGACGGCTAAACGGTGCTCCGCCTCTTCCCGGGGACGTAGTCCGACATAGTACGCCGCGAAACCCAAGGCGATCCAGCCTGCGCCCGCAAGCCAAGCCAACGGACTGAAGGAGAAGAGATAGATGGCGAGGAACACCTGAGCGAAAAGACCGATCAGCGGCGTTATGGGGAAGAACGGGGCCCTGAACCCATAATCAAGGTTCTCCGTCGTGTTTCGCAATTTTATGTAACTGATGTTGACGAGTGCGAACAGGATGAGGAACATCAGATTGGCGGCCGCAGCGACGGCCTCGATCGGAAGCACCAACGCCATCGCCGCGATGATCGCTCCGCTTGCGAGAATGCCAAGGTGCGGCGTCTTCCATCGTGGATGTATCTCCGAGAACGCGTCCGGGAGATCGTGGTGACGGGACATCGCATAAGCGACCCTGCTGGAGCTGTAGATGGTGGCGTTGAGCGCCGTGATGTTCGAAAGCAACGCCGCCGCTAGCGCGACAGTCGCACCGAACGGCATGAATTGGCCTGCCGATTCCACGATCGCGACGACGCCGGAATCGGCGAGGAAGACCCAACTGGCACCGAGTGATCCGCCATCAACCGCGCCTAGGGCGACGAAGACCACCAATAGGTAGATCGGCGCGACTATGAGAAGCGACATTCCCAATGCACGAGGGATGTTCTCCTTGGGGTTCTTCACCTCCTCGCTCGATTGGGCGATGATCTCGTACCCTTCGAATGCGATGAACGTGATGCCCATGGCAACGAACACGCCGCCGAAACCGTGGGGCATGAAATCCGCGAAGTTGCGTCCAGCAAGGAGCGGATTCGAGTTGATCGCGAGGAGCCCCCACCCGATGAAGGCGCAAAGGATCGCGATTGTCACCGCGGTCATCACGTTCTCCGTGCGCGTGCTGTTCTTGACACCCACCATGTTGAGGCCCACGAAAGTCGCCGTCAAGCTGAAAGCCAGCGCCTTTGTGGCCAAACCATGGTCAAGGCCCGGGGGCATCAGGGCGTAGAAATCTAGGAGCCATACCGTGAAATGAGCTGACGCCAGGGCGTACACGCCGCACGCGACCGCATGGGAGAACCAGCCGATCCAGCCCGCGACGAACCCCCAAGGCTGATGGAGCGCGTCGTGGATCCAAAGGTAACCGCCGCCAGCGTCGTGGTATGCCGAACCCAACTCGGCATAGATGAGCAGTGTGGGAATCGTCAGGAACGTGTTGAGGACGAACGCCAAAAGGAGCCCCGGACCCGAGAGGCCAGCGGCAATCCCGATCAATGCGAATATCCCCCCTCCAAGAAGGGCACCGACGCCGATCATCGTGGCGTCAAAAAGCGTCATCTCGCGGGCCAGGCGCACCTCGCCCATCGTCGACAACTGCGTCTGCGACGGGCCCTCGTTCTTCTCGCTCACTGTTTTCGCCGCGGCATGGCGGGACCGGCTTATAAACTCACGACGAACGAAGCCGAGCCCGGGCGTCCGACGGAACGCACTTACGGGGGCTTCTGGTCGCTCACGGGCTGATGCCGCTCCGGCGACTGGGCCCCGGGCATGTGCTCGGGAGGCGGGAGGTCGAACTCATCGTGGATCTCGCCCACGAGCTCCTCGAGAAGATCCTCCACCGTGAGAAGGCCCATCGTCTCGCCGCGCGCATCCTGCAAGACGGCGATCTGCGTGTGCAGCCTCTGCATCGAGACGAGGAGATCGTCCGTATCGACGTCGTCACGCGCGATGAGGACCTTTCGCCGGAGTTCCGCCGCCTTCTTGACCTTCAACTCGGCATCCGAAAGACGCAAAAGGTCCTTGGCATGGATGAAACCCAAGACGTGGTCAAGGCTACGGTCCGCGACCAGGATCCGCGAGTAACCGCTCTTGTTCACCGTCTCGAGCGCCTCGGCGAGACTCGCCTCCTTGTCCACGAAGGCGATCTGATCACGCGGCGTCATGACGCGCGACGCCTTCGTCTCGGTGAACCTGAACACCTCGCCGATGACCTTCCGTTCGAAGCCCTCGATGGACCCCTGTTCCTCACCGACGCGGAGCATTAGCTTGATCTCCTCCTCCGTGATGAAACCCACATGGCGCCTGCGGGGTGCGCCAAGGATGAAAAGGAGACGGTTGGCTATCCCCGAGAAAAGCCAGACAAGCGGCGACAACACGACCTCCATGACACTCATCGGCCAAGCGACGGCGAGCGCGATCCCCATGGAATACCGGACGGCGAGCGTCTTCGGCGTCACCTCGCCGAAGACGAGGACAAGGAACACCATGGCCCCCGTCGCGATCGCCGCCCCCGACGAGCCGAATAGGCCTTGCGCGATCACCGCCGAAAGCACCGACGCGGCGATGTTGACTATGTTGTTGCCGACGAGTATCGTGGTGATGAGCCGCTCGGGATCATGGACCAGCCGATCGAGAAGCGCCGCGCGCTTGCTCCCCTTTTCCTTAAGAGCGCGGATGCGCAACCGGCTCGCTGATATGAGTGCCGTCTCGCTCATCGAGAAGAAGGCGGAGGCCGCGAGGAGTACTACAAGTCCGGCAATCTGGACGCGAAGGTCGCTTTCGAGGCCCAAGAGGGGTTCCGCGTGAAGGTAGGAGGCCGCGGCATTAGGCTTTTTCCCGATTGCAGGGAACGTCGGGCATAAACCTTATCAACTGCGACCGATTCCGGCGAACCGGCGGCGCCCTATTCCGCAAGGTCGCGCGCCACGAAGAAACTGCGCCTGGAAAACGAAGACTCGTTCAGGGCGCAAATCAAAAAGGATGCGCCCGCGAGGGCACCCTTTTTCGGCTACGCCGAAAAAGCGTGCATGGAAAATCGGTTGCCCCGCGCGCGTAGAGCAAAGAAAGGATGCGCCCGTGGGGTAGCCGACGGGCACCCTTTTTGGCCTGGCGGCCAAAAAGCGTGCACGGAAAACGGAGACCCGATTGGGCAACAATCAAAAAGGATGCGCCCGTGGGGTAGCCCGGATATCCTCGAAGATTGCGGATCTTTGGACCCGCGTTCGAATCGCGGCGGGCGCGCTTCGCTATTGGGAATGTCGGAGAGCTCGCGCGCCCGCCTTGCCGTGGCCAGGTACGGTTTGTGACTTCTGGCCCCGGCGCGGCGGGCGCTTGAGAATGACGTGAGCGACGCCGACGCCCCAGCCTTCTCGGCGGGCCGGCACATTAGGCGTCTCCCGTCCCATGACACGGCGAGCGTGCCTCTTTTCCGTGGGCATCTGCTTTCCGGCCCGTGGAATGGCAGGAACGCCTTCGCGCCGATGCGTCGTTTTCCGACTTCGGTGACTTCTCGCACCTCTATCACGTCGGCCTCACGCCGCTTGTGCCCCCCGAGTACGACATCCCAGGCATTGTCGGTCTCACGTTCCGCCTCCAAGAACGGCCCCGGGGCGGGCACGTCTACGTGACGACGATCGACGTCGGCGCGGCGATGAGGCTCGGCGAACGGATGGGGCTTGACCCTGCCGAGGCCTTGGCGATGGTGGACAGCCACGAGCGGGTCCACATAGAGATGCAGTTGGCGGGCGTCGCCGAGGAAGTGGAAGAGGCGCAATCAACGTTCGCGGACGCGGTCTGGTTGAGCCTTCGTCACGAGAAAGCCGCCGAGCGGTTGCAGGCAGGGGAGTTCGGGCTAGTGACGAAGGTCGGGCCGGGGTTTTGGGAGGCGCTTCTCGATCGATGACACGCGTTTCGGTTTGACCGGGGGCCCAAGATCGATTGCGCGCCGACCGAACGCCGCTCGCTTCAATCCCCGACGGCGAAGCAGCGCATCGATATGTTCGAGTTGTAGATCCCTTCGAAGACATGCCGCACCTTCTCGTGGCCAAGGGCCGCGCCCAAGACCACGAGCGCGGGGTCGTAATGCTCCGTCGTCGGCACCGCCATCATAGAATGAGGGGCGCGCCTCCTATAATCAATCGCCCCGGAGACGTCCATCGCGTCGAGCCGGTCCCTGAACCATGCGTCGAACTCGGCGGCCCACCGGTCGACGGGGCCGTCCTTGTCGGGGCCCGTAACGCGCAGGTTATGGACCACGTTCCCGCTTCCGACGAGAAGAACGCCTCGAGAACGGAACGGCGCAAGAAGCTGGCCGAGTCTAAAGAGCGTCGTGAGATTGCTAGGGCGAGGGATGGAGATCTGGATCACCGGGACGTCGGCCGATGGATAGAGGTGGCGCATCGGCACCCAACAACCGTGATCGAGGCCGCGTCGCTCGTCCTTGTCGACGGCGACCCCGGTTGCGAAAAGCGTCTTCGCGATCTCTTTCGCAAGCGCCGGGTCGCCCTTTGCCGGGTATTCGAGGTCGTAAAGGTCTTGCGGGAAACCAAAGAAATCATAGATGAGTTCCGGGCGCTGGGATGCCGTGACGCGCACCGGTAGTTCGCGCTCCCAGTGGGCCGAGATCACTGCAATTGCCTCGATGTCTTGGACGCTTTTCCCAAAATCGTGGAGCGCCTTCGTGTAAGCGTCATCCTCGAGGGCCATCATCGGGGAGCCGTGGCCGACGAAGAGGGCAGGAAGCCGTTGTGTCGCTTCGTCACCTGGGCCTTTGCCGCGGCGCGCAGTTGTCCGCTTGTGATTTTCCAGTTCGTCCATGTTCGACGGATGCCCTCTGGGACGTACATTAGGCGCGCCACACCTTATAGGGCCGCTACGTCGCCTGGAAGCCTTGGCGGATTTCTCAAGAATCCTCATGCTCTGGCGTGAAAGGCGCTTGGTCGGCTTTTGGGCCCACCACAACCTAGTTATGATTCGATGAAGACTTCTTCCTGTGATACGACGCGCCGCGCCGATCCTATTGATGGGCCTGCTTATGGCCGGGTGCGTCTCGGTGCCTGCGCCGGGATCTGACGGGGCGGGCCGCGGCGAGTCCGGCGTGACATTGACTCTTCCCCAATTCGTCCCAAGCGTCGCGATCTCAAAAGACTGGCCAGGCGCCGAACCCGTAATCGCCGTCGCGTCTGACGGGACCCTTTTTGCCGAAGGGATAGGCACCGTGGTGCTCCAGAACGGCCAGACCACGAACGTGAACAAGGGCTGGCGCTCGACGGATGGGGGAAAGACTTGGACGGACATCACGCCGCCCGGTCTCGGCCAGGAGCGGTCGAACGACGGTTTTATCGCGGTGGGTAATGGCGACCGCGTCTACCTCGTGAACGTCGCCTCGCTCACTTTCGAGATGTACCGCTCCGAGGACAAGGGCGCGACGCGGATCCTCCTTGCCACGCCCAAGCTCCCGGCACTCATGCACCGCAACTGGATCGTGCCCTCCGGCCCCAACACCATCCACGTGGTGATGGAGGCGTTGCCGCCCACGTTCGCGCCGTTTCTTGCCGGACAGAGCCCGCCGGAGAATGCACCATCGACCGCGAACGAGGGCCTCTGGTACATGCGCTCCGACGACACGGGGCAGACGTGGACCACACCCGTCCAGATCGACCCGACCGTGAACTTCGCAGGCCAAGGGAACCTCGCGATGAGCCGCGACGGCCAGTTCCTTGCCGTCCCCCGCTATTCGGACGATGTCAAGGGATTCTCGCCGACGTATCTTGGCGGAAAATGGTACATGATGGTGTCCGAGAACGCGGGTCGCAATTGGGAACGTCGCGAGATGTTCCGCCTGACTTCCGAGCTTGCATCGGCCGTGGAGCCACTCGCGATGGATGCGGAGGGCACGCTGTATTTCGTCTGGTCGCAACAGATCGACGGCACGTCGCTCCTTCACATGTCCGTCTCGAAGGACCGCGCAAAGACGTGGGGCGGACCCATGGTGATCGCGCGCGGGAACGTCACCCAGTCGATGCCTTGGATCAACGTCCGCATGCCCGGAGAACTCGGTGTGGCATGGTATGAAGCGCCCGTCGTCGGGCCCGCGTCGAAAGTGAACGCGTCGTGGCACTTCAACTACGGATTGCTTTCCGAGGCTGACACTGCGGCGCCGGTGATGCATGCCGCGAGGGCGACCACGGAACCGGTGCATGAGGGCAACATCTGCGCCCGTGGTCCTGCCTGTGGGTCAGGGGAGGATCGGCGCCTTCTCGACTACCCTTGGCTCGAGTTCGGTCCGGATGGAAGGGCCCACATGGTCCTCGCGTCGACGAAGTGGGAGAAACGGAGCGCATTCGCGGTCTACGCGGGCGAATCCACACGACTCACGCTTGATTGAACAAGGCCGCCTCATATGGGCGCGTCGTTGACCAGTAATCCTCCTGACGGGGGACCTACCTCAAGGGCGGCGGTTCCACAAAAAGACTTATAAGCGCCCAAACCGGCTCAAGCAACAATGAAGGCAACTTCGGTCGTCGCGCTCACACTCATCGTCGGCCTCTCGGGTTGCGTTTCCGACCAGGCCGAGACATCGGCGCTCCCCATCGACGTGCCGCCGCTTCTTGACGCAGCGTTCACGCGCGTCGAGACGGTCATAGACGCGGCACTAGGCAAAGGCGAGCCGAGCTTCGGCGTGACGCCCGATGGCGTGCTGTTCGTCCATGGAGGTGGAAACCCGAGTTTCGCCTACAAGTCCATCGACGGGGGTCTCACGTGGGAGAACCTTGGACAGGTCTTGGCTCCCATGCGCGACTCCGACCCCGACATCGCAGTGGACAAGGACGGGACCGTCTGGTACGATGACCTGTCGATTCTTTGCACCACCGTCGGAGTGAGCCGCGATCAAGGAAAGACGTGGACGACGAACCCCCTCGCGTGCGGTGCACCGGTGAACGATCGCCAATACGTGATCCCCACGCGAGGCGGCACGGCCTACACCTACGCCCACCAGCTCCCGACGTTCTGGCAGATGGCAGCGAAGACTACGGACTACGGAAAGACCTGGATCCCCATAGGGTCGGCCGAGGGCATGGATCACCATCTCCTCTTGTCGGAAGGGTCAGGTTGGGGCGGCGGCGGTTTCTGGAACGAAAGGACCGGCAGCGTCTTCTTCACGTTCACATGGAACTCGGGGCTCGCAGGGGACGGAAGCTGGAATCCCGCGTTCGGGGTGACGCGCGACGAAGGGACTACGTTCACGGTCGGCGGACCGAAGAGCATGGGCGGCGAGAGCCTCGGGCTTGGACTCGTCGTGGGCGCGGCGGATGAGGCAGGGAACGCATACCTTTCATGGGCGGAGTCGAAGGACAAGTCCACCGCGGTGTACCTCGCGACGTCAAAAGACGATGGACGGACTTGGGGCGACCCGGTTCGCGTGGACGACGTCACGGGTTCAAAGGTCTTCCCCGCGATAACGGCAGGCGCACCGGGGAAAGTTGCGATCGCCTACTACGAATCGACGGAGGAAGCGCTCCCGAGCGACGTGAAGGAACAGTGGAACGTGACACTCGCGTGGACGGACGACGCCCTCGCCGAGAGACCGGTCTTCAAGCACGAGAAGCTTTCAAAGGATGCCGTGAAGACGGGTGCAATCTGCATCAACGGGACCACGTGCCAAGGCGGCCGCGAGTTCCTCGACTACTTCACGATACACGTCCTTCCAGACGGTCGGGTCGGCGCGGTCTACAACAGCTTGCTCGCCGTCAAAGACAAACTCGTCGAGGTCTACGCGGCCACCGATATGCCGATCCTTGCGGCCTAGCCCCGCGCACCACCGGATTCATACGAACCAACGACATGGGACCGCGCACGGTGCCCGAGGGCGAAGCCCGAGTGGCGCCGGTCTTGATGCGTCTTTTTCCAAAAGATGCAGCGGAAATAATCGGTAGATTCATAACCCGCCCGACTCCATCTTAAAGCGGGCACTTAATGACTATTCCCTGGAGGGACGATAGGTCCATCCACTTAGTCACCAGAGGGAATGTGGATGGGATAGTTTCATCAGCGTTCGGTCTCGCCGCGCACCCGAACGCGCGCGTGAGCTACGTTTCCTCCTCTTCGTCGGCCGTCGAAGCGCTTCGTAAGGATCTCTCGTCGAAGACCATCTACCTTGTCGACCTCGGCCTCTCCCCGCGTCTTGCGAAGACCATCAACATGAAGGAGAAGACGCGGCAGGAGGTCGTCATCCTCGATCACCACCAGCAGTCCGGACATTACGAGGAACAGTTCGGCCCGCACGTCCAACTCGTCGTCGAGGAAGGCATCGCTGCCGCGACCGTGGCGTACAAGTACTTCGGCCTCAACGGCAACCACGGCCACCTCGCCGCCATCGCCGACCTCGTCGAATACTGCCGTTCACCGTACCTCAACGAGGCCGAGGAGGCGTGGGGCCGTGAACGCATCGAGATGGAGGCAGATTACCTCGACTTCTCGTGGCGGCTCTCCATCGAGGACGATCGCTTCAGGCTCCTCGCGTCACGCAAACTCGCCAAAGGCTTCTGGCCCTCGGAGATCGACGAGGTGAAGCGTCGATACCTCTGCATGATAAACGAGAACCGCTGGGCACGCGCCACCGAACGCGTGAAATCGCGCATGGTCGTGAACGGTGAAGTCGCAGTGCTCAACTTCGGAAAGAGGAAGCCGTCCTTGTTGGGGTTCGGGACGCGTGCCCTGACCAGCGTGGCGCGCGAGGCGGGCTGTTCGGTCGCGCTGCTAATCAACAGGCGAAAGAAACTGTCCAGCGTCGCGCTGAGGGGAATAGGCGACCCGCCGATAAACCTCGGAAAGTTCGTCGAAGAGTTCACGCAACAGCACGGACTGGTCGGAGGAGGGCACCCGAGTTCGGCCGGGGCGAAGATACACACGGCGGATGTCCCGTTGTTGCTGAAAGAGATAATGGCGTTGTGTTGACGTTTGGACCTATCAGCGGGCGCCCTCGCGAAGGGTAAAGTGTCGTTTCCGTTCCTGCGCGCAGAGTTTTTCCATTTCTGCCCTGAGGGTGGAAGGAATTCCAGGGATCGAAGGTCAAATCGCGCAGCCATAGTCGTCGCTAGGGTTCTGCGGAGGCGGTTGTAGGGGTGTTTGACGGCGTCTCCCTTTGGCGTACAGCGAAGCATCGTCCGCGCGCTGCGGTCGAGGAATCCTTTGCGAACCAATCGCAAGACGACATCTGACAGTTCTGCATCGTGGCGCGCGAGAGGGTGGATCACAGACGGTTTGGCCAACGCGCCGAAGCGGAAAAGCCGCTCCGAGGGACTCTTGCCAATGCCCTCGCAAGCCATGAGGACGAACAGCTCGGCATTGGACAATCCCTTTCCCAGCTGCCACGCCCGACAGGTCAATGAAGCGACAGGGTCGCTACATCATCCTTGAGCATTTCCCCAAAACCGTCGAACCACGAGCCCGGAACGGCCGAAACATTGAAGTATCATAATGGTACCATAATGAGCCATGCGTCCCCTTGAAGACCTCTTCGGTAGCTCGCCACGCGTGAAGGTCTTGGAGGCCGCCCTCTGGTTCGGAGACACCGAATTCAGCGCGGTCGATATGGCGCACGAGACCGGCCTCCACAAGCCGACAGCGTATCGGATC
Organism: Euryarchaeota archaeon; assembly: GCA_016207515.1. NCBI lineage: Archaea > Methanobacteriati > Methanobacteriota > Methanobacteriota archaeon. The sequence goes on from JACQPN010000020.1 coordinate 53,272, forward strand.
GTGAGAGCGTTGGAGAAGGAGAAGCTCTTCGTCAGGACGACTAGGACGCGGCCCGTGCGTTACCGGATCAACGTTCGCTCGCCCAAGTACCAGATGATAAGTTACCTGGAAGCGGCACTAGGGTTGGTGTCAAGGGCCGAAAACGGGAACTGGACGAAGGACGAGGTCGTGGAGATTTTACGCAACGCCCTACGCAGGGAGATCTCGGCGAGGCCGTCGTGATCGTATTTGACGCTTTTGGCCCCCCTCGGACATCCCGCGGATTCTAGGTCGATGGCACGAGGCCAGCCGAGGGGTCGCGATGTCGGTAATCCGACGAGCGCGAGCACGAAGATACACACGGCGGACGTGCCGCTGCCTTTGAAAGAGATAAGGGCGCTCTGATGGGCCCAGCTAGATATCGAAAATCACCTGCACCCTCGGCGGACTCCGTCGGACCTCCATCATGTGCCACGTGATGGCTTTGATCTCCATCAAGTGCCCGTGTTTAGCTTCCGAGTATTCCTCCCCCTTCACGTCGACTTCCAGCCTGTTCTTCTCCTCGTCCAACTCTATCCTGAAGTCGCTGAAGACGAGGTGTCTCGTCTGGTGGATGAAGAGTATCTCGGAGAGGAACCTGAAGAACAGCCTGTCGAGGCTGTCGGCTTCGACGTCGAACCTCATCTCGCCCTTGGGCTCGATCTTGCCCTTGACGCCCATCACGGCGAACATTCCTCGCCCTGCGGCCTCGAACGCCTGCGCGAGCGTTCGGCCGGTCGCGCGTAGGCCGGTGTCGGCAGTGTGGTCGAGGATCTCGTATGTGCCGGGCACGACACGTAGAAGGAAACCCGTCTAAAAAGCATCGTCCCTCGGACGCGACATCCCGGTTGCTTCGGAAAGAGTGCGGCCTTCGCGCGACGGGCCTACTTTTTGGGCAGCGTGATGGGCGGAAGCCCTAGACAGATCGGTAGGCTCCCGTCGAGGACGTCTTCCACGGCCCGGCTAGCGTTCACGCGCCCCGCGCCAGAGCGCTCGTCCACGCGGTCCGCCGTCGAGGAAAGTATGCATCGCATCTGGTGCGATGTGATCGTTGGATTGGCCGCCTTCATGAGAGCCGCTACACCTGAGACTAGGGGTGTGGCCATGCTGGTCCCCGATTTTTCGCCGTAACCGCCGCCTCGGAGCGTCGACACTATGGCCGTGCCCGGTGCGCCTACCTCTCCGCAACCAGAATCGCCCGCGCTCATCGTGGGTGTCGCGAGGTTCGCCACCGAAACCACCTCCGGGTAGGATGAGGGGTAATGGATTACGCAGCCCGAGTTCCCGGCGGCCGCCACGAGCAGGACGCCCCGGTGGTAAGCGTACTGGATCGCGGCGTGGAACAATGGATCGTCGGCGAAAAGGCCCAGACTCATGCTGATAATGTGCGCGCCGTCCAACGTGGCCTGGATGACGCCAGCGGCGACGACACTTGCAGCGCCCAGAGCGACTCCGGACCCGTCGTCCGTGCCCGTCGATACGGCGAATCCAAGGACCGGATAATTCAGGACGCAGGCCTGGGCCGCGCCGGCCATCCCTGCGGCGTTGTGGGTGACCGCGGCCAGGATCCCGGCCACGTGGGTCCCGTGTTCTCCGAGGCCGCTACCAAAGCCTATCGGCGACGAGCCGCAAAGGTTCGAGCGAAGATCGGGGTGGGGGTAGATGCCGTCGTCGAGGACCGCCACCTTCACGTCGTGGCTCCCGAGTCCGTGGTCCCAAGCAGCGGGAAGGGCGACGGCTTGGGGTGCCCACTGCCCGTACAGGGGATCGTCCGGAACGAACGCGGGATAGACCCAATGGTCTCGGTATGCTCGCAGCACTTCTCCACGGCTCTCCGCCGCATGGATGAATGCGCGTTCCTCACCGATTTGCACCGCGTAGGTCGCAAAAGGGATCTCGGAGCTGGCAAGGACCGGCGCGTGGCCGGATATGAGAAGGTCGCTTGGGAGTGCCTCCTGGAAGAGGACGACGACCGGGACAAGCCTTCCCCCGCGTCCCGGCTGCGTCGGTGCGGCGGCCGAAAGCGACGCGCCGATAATGATGGAAGCAAGGACGATCGCCGACCACGCCCGCGCCGGCCGAGGGTTCATCATCCCGAGGTGACCGTTGTTTGAAATAGGTCTTCTCGTGAGACCATGGTCGCGTCCTGCGTTCCCCGGCCTACGGCGGCTTTTCACCGTCGTCATGCCCGAAGAGGAGGTGGTCGGTCGCAAGCACGGCCTTCTGGCTCAGGTCCATGTGGCGTAGAAATGCGTAGATCGCATAGAAAACGGAGATGAGGGATGCGGGGACGAGTGTGAGTTGGAGAAAGAACGGAAGCTTGTCGAGGCCGCCGAGCCACACGGAAACGATCACGGTGGTCACCGCGCTCGCCAAGGCCATGATGAGGCTCCATTTGAACGTCTTGTAGTTTGAGTCCATCACTCTTGCGATGTCAAGCAGGATGAAATCGTTCTTCCAGTCCTCTGGCTCGTCGACGCCGGGGTGTATGTCGGACCACGTGACGGGCGTGAGGCCCGCTTCTAGCGGTGGAAGACCGGCGTCCGACGCCTCCATCTTGTGCTTCGGCTTCGAGGCCACGCCTCCCTGACCGGCTGCGCGGCAGAAAAACCTGCCTGAACCGGCCGCCCGAGGCGCAACATGTATCTACTTGTATGTATGTGCCAGGTGTATGACCAAGGTCAGGATACGCGTCGGTTCAGGCGAGTATGAAGCGGTCGTCCGGGCGGTCTTCAAGACCGGTGGCAGCCTCGCCGTTCGCCTTCCGCGCGCTCTCGCGGAAGAGGTCGGTCTCGATGTGGGAACGCCGGTCCGGTTCAGGAAGGAAGGTCGCGGCATCCTCGTGGAGCCGGCGAGCGAGTAAGGAAACCTAAAAGGAAAGGATGGAACGCCGGCCAAGGAAAGGTCGGGGCCGGCGAGGGACGCACCCACCGCTAATGTAGACGCCCGTTCAAGGCCACTCGATGGTCGCCTTCTTGATCACGACGTGCGTCACGGGCCGGTCGCTTGAATCGACCTTCGTCTTGTTTATCGCGAGAGCGACGTCGAGGCTCGCCTTGTCCGCCACGACCCCGAACACGGAGTGCTTGCCGTCGAGGTGCGGGGTCGCAACGGCGGTGAGGAAGAACTGGCTTCCCCCGGACGCAGGCCGGCCCGTGTTCGCCATCGAGAAAACACCCGGCTTGTCGTGCTTCAAGAGGAGGCCACGAGGGTTCGACGGGTGCTCGGTCGAGACTTTGCCATCCGCGTAGTAGAACTCGTCCTTGATGGTGTAGCCGGGACCGCCCGTTCCCCAGCGTCCTTTCGCGGCCTCGTCCTTCGTCAACGGGTCGCCGCCCTGGTTCATGAAGTCCTTGATGACGCGGTGGAATCGCGTCCCATCGTAGTAGCCCTTCTCTGTAAGGTCGATGATGTTCTGGCAGGTGATCGGAACCTTGTCGCACAGGAGCGTCGCACGGATGGTGCCGGCGCTCGTGTCGAGGATCCACGTCGCGGACTTGCCTTTCTTGGAGCTGTTCTGTTTCGAGACGCATTCGCCTTTGCCGGTAGGTGTGTTCCAGTCCATTCTCATCTCTCCTTCATGACAGCGCGGATCATGGAGTTGTGCGTGTTCGGCGCTACGTCCAATCGATCGTCGCGCTGTTGATGACGACCGGGGTCACCGGTCTGTCGTTCGAATCGGTCGCTACCTTGTTGATCTTCAAGACGACGTCGGTGCTCTCCTGATCGGCAGTCCGCCCAAAGACCGCGTGTTTTCCGTCTAGATGCGGTGTCGCGACGGCCGTCAGGAAGAATTGACTTCCGCCTGTTGCCGGTCGACCGGTGTTCGCCATGCTCAAGATCCCAGGGACATCGTGCTTCAGGCCCAGCCCGCTCTTGCAGTTCGCGGGGTGCGAATAGGAGATCGTCCCGTCGGCGCAGTAGAATTCGTCCTTGATCGTGTAGCCGGGGCCACCGGTGCCCCAGCGCGCCTTCTGGCTGTCGTCCTTCGTCAAAGGGTCTCCACCTTGGTCCATGAAGTCCTCTATGACTCGGTGGAACTTGATACCGTCGAAGTAGCCGGCCTCCGTGAGGTTCACGAAGTTCTGCGAAGTCAAAGGTGCCTTCGAACAGTAGAGGGTGACGCGGATGGTACCAAGTGTCGTCTCAAGCACCCAAGTGACGTTCCCGGCCTCCAACGTCGCATCGAGCGTCGACACGCATACACGCTGCGCCTGTGTGATGTTGGAGGTCGTCGTACCGCCCGTGCTCGTTCCCGACGACGTTCCGCCGGTCGTGTTGTTCGCCGTCGTGTTGTTCTTCCCGCCGGTGCCCCGCTCCAGGCAACCGGAGAGCGACAGCATCACGACGAGCACGACTACGGCGAGTTTCGGTCTCAAAGTTGGACCCCGGCGTGACAGGGAAAGACCCCAAGATAAGGGTTTTCGCGGTCGGGGCTCGGGCCAACGGGGCCGGTCTAGAGTTCTTCTTGGCATTCGAGTGTAGCCACGAGGACGGTCACCCCGCGGATGAACACCATGACGTCGTTGTCTCCTGCCGTGCAAGCCGCGAAGATCGACTCACCGTCCACCCAAGGCGTCGAGCCCCACGCCTCGATCCCGTCTAGGTCGAGCCAGATGTCGGCCGTCGGGTCAAGAAGGAGACCGTTTACGTAGATCTTCGTCTCGTGCGAGCTGAAAACGGTGCCGGAGGGCGCGTCCAACGTGAATTGCAGGGTATCGGTCAGGTTGTTTCCATCGGCGTCCCACTGGCTCGGCAAGACGTTTGCGTCCACAAAGTCGATGGTCTCGTCCACCTCGTCGGAGCTCCCACCGGTGAACGCCGGGAAGAGTTCCTGGTAGCCGCTTGCGAAGGTCGCCGCCATCGCGCCGTAAGAGATCGTCTGTAGCATGTGTGCGTAGACCAGACCGGCCCAAGGCTGGAAGCCCACGTCGCCTTCGAGCTTGTCGAGGGTCATCGTCTGGCCGCCCTCGACCTTGAACTCGTAGGACTTCGGCTTCGGGATGCTTCCCGGCAGCGCCTCCCAGGTCGAATCCTCGACTGCGTCCACCACCTGGCGGACCATTTGGTTGATGTCGAGGGGTTGATCGTACACGACCTTCACGGGCGTGAACGACTTTTCTGCGAGGTAGATCTTCACGGTCATCGGCTCCTGGTCGATGTTCAGGCCTTTGAAGTGGAAGTCGTCCTTGTCGTAGCGGGAGATGTCCATGGTGAGCTTCGAGTGCTCGACGACCTCCCAGGCCTTCATCGTCCCCGCGGGCGTCGTCACGTCGACCACTTTCCCGACCTCTATCGAATAGGAGAATTCGCCTCTCAACGTCTCCGGCAGGTCCGCCGAGGCGTCCTGGTCCTTCGTCGCGTCCACCTTTATCGAGACGCGAAGCGCGTCGCCAGTGCCCATGTCCGCCTGGAGGAGCTTCTTGAGGTCGTTGATGGAGTCCTGATCCTGCGACTCGTCGGGTCCGTCGAGGTCCAAAGAGGAGGCTTCGAACGCCTCGTCCATCGGCAGGTTGTCCTCCACCTCGTTGAGTTTGCAGTCGTCCGTTTTCAACTTGCCAAAACATTGGAACGTGCCCGCGTCTTCTTCGGTTATCCCCGTGAGCCACGCGATGACCTCGGCGTCGGCCGCGAGCTTTCCGCCGCTCGATTCCGCCTTCACGACCTTCGACCCGTCGAGCCAGAGTCTGCCGCCCATCTCGCCCGAGAGGAAGCCGCTCTTGGCCTGTACCCCGGCGTCGAACGGCGTCTGGTTGTGCGTCCCCTTGGCCTCAAGCGTGAAGTCCTCCAGGTCGAGGCGGCCCGTGAACTTGAACGGCGCGGCGTGGGCGTTGTGAGAGGTCTCCGCCTGCACCGTCTGGGCCGTCGAATCGACGCCCAGTTCGATGGTGCCGGTCTGCCGCATGTCGAAACTCTCGCGCGCGGTCTCGATGCTCAATTCGCCACCGTCCTCGTCCACTATCTGGTAGTCGTTGATCGACATGTCGAAGACACCGTGCCCGGCGATGGAGTAGGCCAGCTTGGATCCTGGAGCCGCCTGGAACCCGAGAGGCACGTTCGCGATGTCCCAGCTCTTGAGCGGGACCCCCGTGCGCTCGGCGACGATCTTGTCCCCGGAACGGACGATGATGCCGCCCGCGAAATCGACGCCCGTGATGGAGATGGGGGCGCCTGGTGAGAGTTGGGTGAGGGAGCCGGATTCGGACAGGCCCTTCGTGATGATGGACCCGGTCTTGTCCGTGTAGGTGACTTGGAGGGTCGCGGCGTCGATTGCGGACCCGGTGGCCGAGATCTCGTATTTCGTCGTCATGACCCGGTCGAGGATGTCGTCGTCAGAGCCCGCCGCGTCCCTTTGGTAAGTGTCCTGGTCGATCGAAATGGCGATGATGCGTGCGATCGAGATGCCGGTGTCCTTCGGCGGCTCGGGTCCGGTCTCAAGACAGCCGCTCGCCGCAACGGAGGTGAGGAGGATCATCGTGGTCGCAATGGCCGATTTCTTCTGTCCTTTGAAAACCATAAGGAGGTCCCTCGTTTCGCGAGGCGGGTCCTTGACTAATAAGGTGTGTGTCTTGCCCTGACCGGCCGACGTTTTTCCGGCACGCCGTTTTAATACGCGCTAGGCTCTGTAAGCGCCGGTGGCGCTTCCTGGTCCGCGGTCTCTCCTGGTGGTGGGCGACAAGGGAAATCTCGGGTAGGCCCCGACGCTATTTTCGTCTTTACGTGATAGTGCTCGCGTCGACCGCCGGACTGCTCCTTGTCCTCGGCCTCGCCAACGGTCTCATCTCGGGCCTTGGAGGCGAGCTTGGCGGCACCCTGGCCGCGGACGTGCGGTCCTCGAGCGGGTCCTACGAGTTCGGGGAAGGGACGGTGATCGACGGGGCCTCGTTGATCCGCGGTGAACTGGCCCGCAAGAACCCTTCGGCCCATTTTTCACAACGGTTCGAACTGCAGGTCCTTCTCCAACACGAGGGGGACATCGAGAAGTGGCGGGCGGCGTTCATGGTCGGGATCGACCCCCAGGAGGATGCAAAGGTGTCGGATCTACGCGGACGCATCGTGGCCGGTGAATACCTGCCGCCAGGGCCCGTGACGCAGGACCTCATCACGTACTACCCGGTCGTCGCGGGTCGAGAGCTTGTGACCGCCTTGAACGTCACGATGTGGGACGGGAAGGCGACGATCGCGGGCGGGAACGTCATCAACGCGACCGCCGGACGCAACGTCGCATCCGGCTCACCTATAACGGTCCGCCTCGTCCTCTCGGGCATCTATTCGACGGGGCTCAAGGTCATCGATTCACGCGCCGTCTTCGTCGACATCGGGGCCGCGCGCACTCTCGACGGGGGCTTCGCGGACGATGACACGGCCAACGTGTTCCTTGCAAAGACCGCCGATCCGGACGGTGTTGCGGCGTCCGCCGCGGCCGCAGGGCTGAACGCGACCACTGGAAGAGCGTTCGCGGAAGGCAACCTGGCGACCGTCTTCTCCGCGATACGCGTCTTCGTCGGCGTGATCGGCGGGATGCTCATCCTCTTAGGAGGAGCATGGGCGACCCACGTGGTATCGACGATAGTCTACGAGGATCGACGCACCATAGGCTATGTCCGGGCACTCGGGATGGATTCGAGGGATGTGGCGGCGACCTACGTGTTGACGGGGGGTGTCATCGGGACGCTCGGCGCCGTGACGGGGCTTCTCGTCGGTTGGATGGTAGCGTTCCTCGTGAACGACCTACGCGTCGGGTCCCTGGCGCTCGGGGATCTGCCGGTCCGCGTCCGGCTCGGTTGGGAGACGGCGGCGTTGCTGTTCTTCGCCGTTGCGCTTTCGAGCATGCTTGCGGCCGGGCTCGAGGCCCGGACCCTCAAAAGGAAGAACGTCGCCGAGATCCTAAGCGAACCGTGAGGTAGGACGGCGGAAGTACGGGCGGCGGGATTTGAACCCGCGCTATAGCGTTGGCAACGCCATGTACTAGACCAGGCTATACTACGCCCGTATAAACCGGAAGGCAACCGCAAAGAGGGGTTGGCGTATTTGGCGGTTTTGGTCGAGGGGACGTTCCGGTCCTTGGCGTCGCAAACGCCTTAACCGGAGACCGCGCTCAAGCGCCGGGTACACGGGGTTGAGTTTGAGATCGGTCGCCGCGGCCGGCGCGGTACTGTTGACGATGATGATGGGCCCCACTGTGGCCGCCACGCCATCGGCCGAAATGCACTTCTTGGAGACGCCGCCCCCTTCGTGTTCGTCCGAATATCTCTACGGGTCGCAGCAGAACTCGAACGACACGCCCGAAGAGGCGGATTATCACCTGACGTCGTGGTCGAACCCCCGTTCATCCTGCGACCGATCAGGCACGATCGCAAGCGCCACCGTGCGCGACGACTCGAACGAGACAGTAAATGCGACTGTCACGGATGAACGGCGCGACGGCCAGGACGAATATTCTCGTTATGAGCTTTTCACCGAGCGTCACCAATGTCCGAACGATCCGACGGTCGAGTGCGGATCCTCTTACCAGAACTCGCAGACGAACGAGACGACGACGCGCCACAACGGGACGGCGGCGAACGCGAGCGTCGGGGGAAGCCACTCCCGCGTGGACGTCATGTCATGCGACAGGACGGATTGGCGTGGCGATTCCGACCACACGCAGAGCAGTCACGTCGGAGACCAGTACACGCAGTCGTCCTACTCGCATGCCGACTACGGGAACGCCACCGATTGCCTCACCGGGGCCCGCGGCCACCTTGTCGCGCCGCCTTCCGGGACGGGCCTCGACGGCTCGTCCTTGGATTACGACGCGGGGTACGAACGTGGCCACGTCGGACGGTGTGCGGGATACGACGAGGCGTACTCATGCACGACCGACGATTCCGCGGCTCTTTTCACCGATACACACCTCAGCGTCCCCGGCGTGGGATCGAACGAGCTTGGGGAAAGGTTCGAGTTCGAAGAACCGCTCGTCTGACGGGATGGGCCCGGACCGATGGTGCTTGGCGGTGCGCCTGATCCCTGCGGCGGCGTCTTCGCGAGGGAGGCGGCGACGTCAAGCCGGTCGTCGCGTACCGTCTTGGCGAGGGCGTTGAGGCGTGGGACACGTACCCCCTAGGGTCGCACCGCCGTCGGTATGAGGCGCTTGACGGTCGCGAGGGCGGCCCCGTCGCTTGCAGGTGCGAGTCCGCGGCGAAGCCGCGCGACCACCGAAGCGGTCTCCATCGATTCGGGCATCCAGTGCAAGGGGTCGGATTTGAACCGACGGACTCCTAAGAGGGCAGATTTTAAGTCTGCTGCCTTTGGCCAGGCTTGGCTACCCTTGCGTCCCTTTTCTCGTCGAGGCGACGAAACGGACCGCATCAAAAACCTGTTCCCGGTTAAAGAACGTGCCTTATCGCCAAGGAAATGATTTATCGCCCGTCCTGCTTCGAGGGGCCGTGGAGACTGACGTCCTCATCGTCGGCGCGGGTCCCGTGGGGGCCCAAGTCGCCCGCCACTTCGCGATCTCAGGCGTCAAGGTCACGATGTTGGAAGAGCACGATGAGATCGGGATGCCGGTCCAATGCTCGGGGCTCTTCACGCCCGCCGTTTTCGACATGGTCCCGAAATCCGTGCAGGCCGTACAGCTGAACCGGATCCGGGGCGCCCACATCTACAGTCCGTCCGGCGTGAGGCTCGATGTCCGGGCACGGGAGGTCCAGGCGATCGCATGCGACCGCGCCGCCTTCGACCGGGCCTGTGTCAAGGAGGCGGTGGACGCCGGAGCGACGATCACGATGGGCGCCAAGGCCGTCGCGGCGCAGCGCGAAAACGGCGGCGTGAAGGTCCTAGTGAAAGGCAAGGGCGGGGAAACCTGGGTGCGAACGCGGCTTCTCGTCGGCGCGGACGGCGTACAATCCAACGTCGCGAAGTGGTTCGGTCTTCCTCGCGCGGTGCAACTCATCTCCTGCCATGGCGGCATCATGGACGACGTGGAGGTCGAGGACCCTGAATCCGTGGAGATGTGGACCGGCCAGATGCAGGCGCCGAATTTCTTCAATTGGATCGTCCCCGACGGGAAGAATGCCGGCAAGGTCGAGGTGGGCGTCTTCAACGCGCCCCTGCCCGCGATACACTATTGGCAGAGGATGTTCGACGACCCACAGTCCGGGCGTCTTCTCAAGAACGCAAAGTTGAGGCAGACGATCAGTGGTGTGATACCGATCGGGCCGGTCGCTCGCAGCACGACGGACAATGTGATGCTTGTCGGCGACGCGGCGGCACAGGCGAAACCGACGACCGGCGGCGGGGTCTACATGGGATTCCGGGCGGCGCGACACCTTGCGGATGTCGCCGTCGAGGCTCTCGAGGATGGCGATTGTTCGAACGCCGCCTTGAAACGGTACCATGACCTTTGGATGGGCGACGTGGGCCGCGAGTTGAAGCTCGGAATGTGGTTCCGCCGGGCCTTCATGGGCCTCAACGACAAGCAGATGGACGAACTCTTCTCGATACTCTCGGAAAAAGAGATGCTGATGCTCGTGAACAGCCTCGGCGACATCGACTACCCATCGAAGGTGATCTTCGAGATGTTCAGGCGCCGACCGCAATTACTGAAGTTCGCGCCGAGTGTTGTCAAGTCGTTCTTCCTCAACTGATGGACTCTTCCCACGACGCCGGATTAGGTGCCTTCTCGCTCGGCGAAGGCTTGGGTCTGCCCTCGCGATAGAGGAGCGATTGGAGGGCGGCCAGGTACGTCGAGAACGCGTCGGCGCCTTTCTCCGTGATGTAGTACCTGGCCTCGAAGCCAGTGCGTAAAATCGTTCTCCGCACCTCCACGTAACCCGCTTCGATCAATTTCTCCGCGTGACTTGCGAGGTTTCCGTCGGTAAGGGAGAGGCCGTCTCGTAGCTCCGTGAACGAAATCTGCCGGTTCCTGTACAAGACCACTATTATCCTCAGCCGCGTAGCCTGATGGATGACCGGGTCGAGAGCGGGTGCCCCCAATGAGTCATCTCCGAAACGCCAGGATGGCCCCGAGCGCGAAGTAGGAGATCGCGGCCAGGGCGGAAGCCCCCATCATCCCGGTCCAGCCATCCACGTTCAGTATGTAAGCGACCAAGGCGGCGGCGAGAAGGGACCCGCCGAGGCCAATGGCGTAACGCTTGCCTCTTTCCTCGTTCGAGGAAACGATGCCACCGAAGAACAGGGAAGCAACGCCGAATATGCCGAGCATGAACGTTGCGCTTGGCAACATGAAAACACCTCTTCGCATCACGAAGTTCAAGACGAGTATCGCCGCGACCCAGATCACGCCGGCCACGATGTAGCGCGCAAAATCGTGCTTGCCGTTCACGCTGAGCGTGATCGCTACCGAATTCCATAGGGCTCCAGTAGCGATGTACCCGCCCACCACCCAAGGGGCCCAGGCGATGGCGAACGCGTACCAAGGCACGGCATAGAGACCACTCGTCATGAGGACCGAAAGAAGCGCATAGGTAAGCGAGATCCCTGTCCCGGCGAGAGCCCAGATCATCCACGTGACACCCTCGGTGCGGCCACGCAGAGCTGCTGCGAAGCTCCCAAGCGATTCGATGGTGGTCTTGGCCTCGCTCGGGATAAGGGTCTCTGCGTTCATTGGATCGGTTGGGAAATGAGAATCGTGGTCAAAAAGGGCAGTTATCCTTTGCGCTTCAAAGGCCGGTTCCGCTTACCCACGTGGAAATTTCTTTCTTAGACGGCCCCTTATCCGATCCTTGGCACTAGGTTCCAAGAAAAGGAGCGTAAAGCCCTGACGCCAACGCCCGTGTGTGCGGGCGCATCCCGCGTCTTCGAGTATTCGGATGGCGTCCATCAGGACGCTGTCGGGGACATCACAAAAAATCCCCGCCACCACGCGCGACATGTTCCAACCCCTCTGCTCCCCGTACGCCCCGCGCTTGTCTAGCCGGTACAGCAATACGTCCGCCGTGATTCTGGCATCGAGCACGAGATCCCCACTCGTGAGAGGGAGGGAGTCTACACTTACAGCTCGCCGGACAAAGGCCACATGTGGCGGCTCTTCCTCGGTAGTACGCTCTTCGGGCAATTGACTGGGCCCCCAAAGGTTTCGTGAGTTATCCCGCGCTCGCCGCGCCATTGAAATTCAACGTAAACATGCCTCCTTCTCCTGCCTTGCTGTTTCATTGTAACTCTCTTCAGTTACAACATCGTTAACTTAGTCTATTCTCATATATATAGACATCTAATTCTCTTAATTTCGAAACATATAGAACCTCGAAGAAGTTTTATCTACTGAGACGCCGTGTGTATTAGCCCATGCGTGGCATAGACTACAACGGAGTTTCACTCTTCACTAGACCACGCCAACCTCTTAGGTGGCAGGATGGGATGCGAATCAAGGAGGAAGAACAATGAGCAACACTGGCGGCGCAGCGGTGAGTTCTAATGGTCATAGCGAAAAACCAAAAGATCCGTTTAATGGCGCTCTAGGCGATCCGGCGGAACTGAGGGTTCTCGTGGAAATGCTTTCCGCACCTCCGAACTTTGCGTTCTCAAGAGCAGAAATCGCTAGCGGTGCCACCGTGTCACCGGTCACTCTAGAGCGAGTCCTCTTGAGTTTCCGTGAGCTTAAGATAGTCTCTGAAAAGAAGGTCGGTCGAGTGGCGATTTATCAGCTAAACCGCGACCATCCCGTCGTTTTCTGGCTGGACGTGTTCATGGATGAAGACAGTCGTGACCGTGCCATGAGCGCGGCTCGCCATGCGACCGCTTCGGACGAGTTGGAACACACGACCGCCTGACTGAACGCCATCGCCTGCTACCGTCTCTCCCGCACAATTCTATCAGCGTCCCGCTTTCGCGCTCGTGGCGCCGACAAACCATGGCCCGGGGCCAAATTACGCGTTGCGCCGCGATGTGCGGCGCATTCTTATATCGGCTTCGACCGTTTCCACGGCGGGAGGGGCAGCGCCCGACGCCAAACGGACGTGTGGTCGTGGCTCCCGGAACCCACAGGTGAAAGATTTCGTATGGTCATAGAACACCAAAGGGCAAACGGGGCCCCCGTCCCATTCGCTCGCCAGTCACGTGTTGCCCACAATTCTCAGCGAGGTGTTGGCTGATTGGCCGACGTCCACCGTGAGACCGCCGCAACGTTAGGCTTTGAGGCTAAGCTCTGGCAAGCCGCTGACGCGCTCCGAAACAACATGGATGCAGCCGAGTACAAGCACGTCGTCCTCGGCCTCATCTTCCTCAAATACATCTCCGACGCGTTCGAATCCAAGCACGCCGAGCTCGAAGCCCACAAAATGGAGGGCGCCGATCCTGAGGATCCGGACGAGTACCGCGCCGTGAGCATCTTCTGGGTGCCCAAGGAAGCCCGGTGGTCGCATCTGAAGTCCAAGGCGCCACAACCCGAGATCGGGAAGCTTGTCGACGACGCCATGGCGGCGATTGAGCGCGACAATCCGACACTCAAGAGCGTGCTTCCAAAGGATTACGCTCGTCCCGGCCTCGACAAGCAACGCCTCGGACAGCTCATCAACCTCGTAAGCGACATCGGCCTCGGCAACCCGACCGACCGCGCCAAAGACACGCTGGGCCGCGTGTACGAATATTTCCTGGCGCAGTTTGCGAGTTCCGAGGGGAAGAAGGGCGGTCAGTTCTACACGCCTTCTCGCGTTGTGCGCGTGCTCGTCGAGATACTCGCGCCCTACAAGGGCCGCGTTTACGATCCCTGTTGTGGCTCGGGTGGCATGTTCGTTTCAAGCGAGAAATTCATCGAGGCTCACAGCGGCAAACTGGGCGACATTTCAATCTACGGTCAAGAGTCCAACTATACGACATGGCGCCTCTCGAAGATGAACCTCGCCATCCGCGGAATCGACGCGCAGATAGCCCACGGGGATTCATTCCACAACGACCACCACCCTGACCTCAAGGCGGACTACGTGCTGGCCAACCCGCCCTTTAACGACAGCGACTGGCGCGGGGAGCTGCTCAAGGAAGATAAGCGATGGGTCTACGGCGTGCCGCCGCCGGGCAACGCCAATTTTGCTTGGGTAGAACACTTCGTCCACCACCTCGCACCCACCGGCATGGCCGGCTTCGTTCTCGCCAACGGCTCCATGTCCTCGAACCAATCGGGCGAAGGCGAAATCCGGAAGGCCATGATCGAGGCCGACCTCGTCGATTGCATGGTGGCCCTTCCCGGCCAACTATTCTATTCGACGCAGATCCCCGTCTGCCTGTGGTTCCTTACCAAGACCAAGAAAAACGGGCGTTTCCGCGACCGGCGCGGCGAGACGCTCTTCATCGACGCGCGAAAGATGGGCTCGATGGTGGACCGCGTGCACCGCGAGCTGACCGACGAGGACATCGCGAAGATCGCCGGAACCTACCACGCATGGCGCGGTGACACGGGTGCGGGCGATTACGTTGACGTGCCCGGCTTCTCTATGGCCGCGAAGCTCGACGACATCCGCAAGCACGGCCACGTGCTCACGCCGGGCCGCTACGTCGGCCCCGAGGCGGTGGAGGACGACGGTGAGCCGTTCGAGGAGAAGATGAAGCGGCTCACCGCAACGCGGCGCGAGCAGCAGGCCGAGGCCGCGAAGCTCGATGCTGCGATCGCCGCCAACATGAAGGAGCTCGGGTATGGCGGGTGAGTGGATAGATACAACATTGGGCGAGGTACTAACTTTTCAGCGTGGTTTCGATCTCCCCGAGACACAGCGCAAACCCGGTGCCTATCCGGTGATTGCCTCGACAGGTCCGGTCGGGACGCATCAGGAAGCGATGGTCAAAGGGCCTGGCGTAGTGATTGGTCGGTCAGGCAGTCTGGGAGGCGGCCAATACATCGAGGGCGATTTTTGGCCGCTGAACACGACTCTGTGGGTCAAGGACTTCAAGGGAAACGATCGCCGTTTCTGCTACTACCTGATCAAGTCGTTAGATCTTGCACAGTTCAACGCTGGCAGCGGAGTGCCAACGCTGAATCGCAATCATATTCACCCGCTTCCACTTTCGGTCCCAACTCACGTCCCCGAGCAACGAGCCATCGCCCACATCCTCGGCACGCTGGACGACAAGATCGAGCTGAACCGGCGGATGAACGAGACGCTGGAGGAAATGGCGCGGGCGCTGTTCAAATCGTGGTTCGTGGACTTCGACCCCGTGAGGGCGAAGATGGACGGACGCGATACTGGGCTCCCGAATGAGCTTGCAGCCCTGTTTTCAGATGGTTTTGAAAACTCGGAGATTGGCGAGGTTCCCAAGGGGTGGGCCGAAAGGACTATCACCGATCTTGCGGAGATCGTCGGTGGCAGTACCCCGAGTACCACGGAGCCTGCATATTGGAACGGTGGCACGTATCACTGGGTAACGCCCAAGGATCTCTCTCGACTCTCAGTGCCAGTCCTGCTCACTACTGAACGCACGATAAGCGAACTGGGTCTTGCCCAAATAGGATCCGGTCTGCTGGAGAAGGGGACCATTCTGCTGTCGTCGAGAGCGCCAATTGGCTATCTTGCTGTAACAGAAGTGCCAACGGCTATCAACCAGGGCTTTATCGCGATGAAGCATAGGGAAGGCGTATCCAACCTCTTCCTGCTCTTCTGGGCTAGCACCGCAGCCAAAGAGATTGTGAGTCGTGCGAATGGATCGACTTTCCTGGAAATCAGCAAGGCCAACTTCCGGCCCATACCCGTAGTCGCGCCTCCAGCGATCCTGATGAAGGCATTTGATTTTCATGTGCGTCCCTTGTACGAGCGCATCGTGCTTTGCGAACGGGAGGCGCGCGGCCTTGAGAACGTTCGGGACACTTTGTTGCCCAAGCTTATTTCCGGCCAAGTCCGAGTTCGCGCTCAGCGAGGGGCGGACGGAGATTGAAACCGCGGATTGATCCCAACAACTACAACGCCTGCCCCGACTATAATGACTGGTTGGATGAGAGCTACTCTGACGCTGGACCTGAGCTGAACATACAGGGGTTCCAACCTAGGGCCAGTCATGTTCTTTTCACGATGAGCCAGGACACCTATCAAGCCGCATTTGCTGACTTCTTGCAGGAACGCGATGAGCAACTGAAGGAGACAATTTCTTACGAGTTTCCATCACCAATTGCATACTACTTCTACAGGTTCGAAAACGGTTACGAGAACGAGCTCCAAAGATTGCACCTTCTTCGTGACACATGGGAGGCGACGGTAGACATCTTACATGCCTTGGTAATCTCCGAATGTCGGTTCAGGAAACTAGGGCTGCACGAGCCCTTGGCTTTCTCTGACCTTCTGACAGAAAGCGTCGCACAACGCTTGCTCAACATTGAACGAATTGTTAGCCATGCTCAGGCCGAGGGGGTGGCGCTAGACGTGGTCAAGATTTTTTCCCCGACGATGCTGGGAACGATGCGGGCGCTCAACCAATCTCGCAACGCTTTCTCGCATAGCGCCGCCCAATCCGAACTTCAGGCCCAAACCTGGATTGGCGAATGTTATTCCGACGTTATTGAAGTCTTGGGCGCGTTGAAGGGTTTGGCCACCGTGGAAATCTTGCGTTATCTGAGTCAACCTAACGCTCTTACGTTACGTTGTGAGGTATTCAAGGGGCATGGTTCCACAAGGACGATAAGAGACGTCCCGATGACGGCTGACCAGGCACGGGAGTCTCAGCACTACTTCCAGCAGGGACAAATGCTAGTCCTTACCACGGGGCCTGTCCTCAGTCTACGACCAATGGTACACTACTGCCAGGATGAGGCCGGCCAATCCACGAAATTGTGTTTATTTCGAAAGACGCGCGGAGACCCGCCAGATCGGCGCATTGAGTATGAAGTGGTTGGGGACGCGGTTCGCCGAGATGAGGCTCGTGCGACGTTCCAACTTGAACTCGACGAGCTCCGAAGCATTTTCGGTCTGGAGCCGGAATGAGGTAGTTGAACATGCGTTCTCACCAAAGATTCACCGAATCCATCGTCGAAGACGCCGGCCTCTCCTGGCTTGAGGCTCAAGGTTATTCAGTCATGCATGGACCTGCCATCGCCGTCGGCGAACCCGCCGCCGAGCGATTCGATCCGGCCTATCGCGACGTCGTTCTTCAAGACCGTCTGAGGAAGACCCTCGCCCTCCTTAACCCCACGTTACCCGCGGAGGCGCTTGAAGACGCGTTCCGCAAGTTGGCGCGTGTCGATGCCCCGTCACTTTTGGAGCGCAACCGCGCTGTCCATCGGATGCTCGTCGATGGGGTCGCGGTCGAGTTTCGCCGTTCCGATGGTTCGATCGCCGGCGCCCAGGCCCGCGTGCTCGATTTCGATTCACCGGATAAGAACGACTGGCTCGCCGTCAACCAATTTACGGTCGCGGAGGGGCAGCACATTCGCCGGCCAGACGTGGTACTCTTCGTGAATGGACTCCCGCTCGCCGTGGTTGAGCTAAAGAACGCGGCCGACGAAAATGCCACGATTTGGACTGCCTTCCAGCAATTCCAGACTTATCAGGCCCAGATTCCGTCCCTTTTCGCATACAACGCAGTGCTCCTTGTTTCCGACGGCGTGCAGGCGCGCATTGGATCGCTTGGCGCAGGCCGCGAGTGGTTCAAGCCATGGCGGACCATCGGCGGCGACGGGGACGCGCCGGCCGGCATGTCCGAATTGCAGGTTGTTCTCGAAGGCGTGTTCGACAAACGGCGATTCCTCGACCTTATTCGGCACTTCATCGTCTTCGAAGATGAAGGGGCCGGAAAGCTCACCAAGAAAATGGCCGGCTACCACCAGTTCCACGCAATGAACGTCGCCGTGGAGGAAACGTTGCGTGCGGCGCGGCCACCTGCCAGCCAGTCCAGCGCCATTAGGCCCGGTCCGTCAGTAGACGGTCGCCGAAGCGGGGGTGAGCCCGGTGACCGGCGCGTGGGTGTCGTCTGGCACACGCAAGGCGCCGGAAAGAGCCTCAGCATGGCGTTTTACGCGGGCCGCGTCATCTTGCATCCGGCCATGGAGAATCCCACGATTGTCGTGCTCACGGACCGCAACGATCTGGACGACCAGTTGTACGGCACGTTTTCGCGCTGCCGCGATCTCCTTCGGCAAGCGCCCGCGCAAGCTGCGAATCGAACCGACCTTCGCGAGAAGTTGCGCGTCGCCGGCGGCGGTGTGGTTTTCACGACAATCCAAAAATTCTTCCCAGAAGAGAAGGGGGACCGCCACCCGGTTCTTTCGGACCGGCGCAACATAGTCGTGATTGCCGACGAGGCGCACAGGAGCCAATACGATTTCATCGACGGTTTCGCCCGCCACATGCGTGACGCCCTGCCAAAAGCATCCTTCATCGGGTTCACGGGAACGCCGATTGAGAAAACCGACGCCAACACTCGGGCTGTGTTTGGCGACTACATCAGCGTGTATGACATCCAGCGGGCGGTCATTGACCGCGCTACCGTCCCAATTTTCTATCAGAGTCGCCTCGCAAAGTTGGACTTGAAACCTACGGAACGACCCCTCATTGATTCACGCTTCGAGGAAGTCACAGAAGGCGAGGAGGTGGAACGAAAAGAGCGCCTTAAGACCCGGTGGGCGCAGCAAGAGGCGATCGTCGGTTCGGACAAGAGGGTGAAACTCATCGCAAGCGACCTCGTTTCACACTTTGGAGAACGCCTCGCCGCCATGGATGGGAAGGCCATGATTGTTTGCATGAGCCGCCGGATCTGTGTGAAACTCTATGACGAGATTGTGGCGCTGCGTCCCGATTGGCGTGGCGACGGTGACACTGAGGGCGTGATTAAGGTAGTCATGACTGGCTCCGCGACGGACCACCTCGAATGGCAGCCTCACATCCGGAACAAGCCGCGACGAGAGGCACTTGCCAAGCGGTTCCGGGACCCGAACGATCCTTTCCAAATTGTAATCGTACGCGACATGTGGCTCACTGGGTTCGACGCGCCCAGCCTTCACACCATGTATCTGGACAAACCGATGCGTGGACACGGCCTCATGCAAGCCATCGCGCGTGTCAACCGCGTCTTCAAGGACAAACCCGGCGGCCTCGTAGTGGATTACTTGGGCCTCGCCGATGAACTCAAGAAAGCGCTCGCGACCTACACTGAGAGCGGAGGAACGGGAAAGACGGCACTCGACCAGGAGGAGGCGGTCGCCGTCATGCTCGAGAAGTACGATATCTGCCGCGGGATCTTCCATGGATTCGATTGGGGGGATTGGATTTCTGGTACACCGCAAGACCGCTTGGGTCTGCTTCCAGCAGCCCAGGAGCACGTCCTCGCCCAGAAGGATGGCAGAGAACGCCTCATGCGATTCGTGACAGAACTCTCGCAGGCGTTCGCCCTTTCCGTGCCGCACGAGGAGGCAATTCGAATCCGTGACGACGTCGCATTCTTCCAAGCGGTGCGCGCAGTGCTCGCCAAGGGCGTGCCCGGGGAGCGGCGGACGGATGAGGAACTGGACCACGCGATCCGCCAGATTGTCTCCGAGGCGATAGTCTCCGACAGGGTGGTGGACCTGTTTGCGGCCGCTGGGCTCAAGAAGCCGGACATTTCGATTCTCTCTGAAGACTTTCTCGCCGAAATCCGGGGAATGCCTCAACGTAACTTGGCCGTAGAGCTCCTCCGAAAGCTCTTGGCGGGGGAGATCAAGACGCGGTCGAAACGGAACGTGGTCCAAGCCCGCTCCTTTGCGGAGCTATTGGAGAAATCCATCCGCACGTACCAGAACCGGGCGATTGAGGCGGCTCAGGTCATCGAAGAGTTGATCCAACTCGCCAAGGACCTGCGGGAAGCGGATTCGAGGGGCGAAGAACTAGGGCTTTCGAACGAGGAGGTCGCATTCTACGACGCGTTGGAGACAAACGACAGCGCCGTCAAAGTGCTCGGGGAGCCGACTTTGAAGTTGATTGCGCGGGAACTCGTCGAGGCTGTCCGGACGAACGTGACAATCGACTGGACTGTCCGCGAGAATGTCCGTGCGAAGTTGCGCGTAATCGTCAAGCGAATCTTAAGAAAGTACGGCTACCCGCCAGACCTGCAGGAAAAGGCCACGGCGACGGTGCTCGAACAGGCTGAGGTCTTGACGGCCGAGTGGGTGCCTCTGTAGTCGCGTCTGCCTGCCGCGATGAATTCCTGGATCGCGGCCCGTCAATTGGCGGGGCAGAACCCGAAAACGCAGTACTCTGTTTCGGCCATCTGGTACGCCGTTCCCGCTAGCGTCGGCCGCCCACAATTGCACATCCCGGGAATGAGTGATTGCGCCATTTCGTGATTTGCCACGCCGGGATTTGACATGGGGGTTGGTCGATGGGGGTGAGCCGAATTTATCCCCGTGGTCTCCGAAACCGAGCCGAATCCTCGATCGCGACCACATGTTTAGTGGCACGGGACCACGGGCGCCGACCCTAATTCAACGGCCTTCTCTCGACTTCGAGGGCGCTTGAGGTCGGGTAGACTTCCGACACGTAGCACGGGTACGGGATGTCGCGTGCGATCTCCTCAAGCACCCACGGCGCGACCTCCACGAAGCCCGTCTCGACTTTCCAAAGTGTCTCAGGGAGTTTGAACCGCTTGGAAAGAATCTCGACGACAGGCGCCGGGTCGGAGACCTCGACTATCCCTTTTAGGATGGTTCCGTCGTCCGTGCGTTTCTCGTAAGTCTTGGCGTCGGTCTCACCCATCCGTATGAGTCGGTTCCTGAGCTGTATCCCGTCCTTGAAACACGCGGAGCAGTAGTGGACGGCGGTCTTTCCGCCCTTCTTCAACGCGAGAAGGCGCATGGAAGCCGCTTCGCTCTCCTTGGCGCCGGCGCTCGTCGGGTCGCGTATGTCGTAACCCATGTTGAGGAGGTTGCGGAAGTTCGTCTCGGAGAACTCCAACTCGTTGAGGTTGATGTAGGAAAGGCCGTTCGCCTCCGCGTAGTCGATGAGGGCGCTCATCTCCTTCTCGCGGTTCGGAAGCGCCGGGATCTCTATCCCAACCGTCATCCCCGTTGCCTTCGCGGCCGGGATGAGCCGGTGGTGGTGTCCCTTCTCCATCCTCGACCAGTACTCTGGGGGCGGGTGGAACCGGATCTCGTCGAGTCCAGCTTCGGCGAGCTTCGTAAGCCACGCGGGGTCGAAGTCTATCTGCGTGTAGAGGTGGATGTGGTGCCCGGGGCCGAATGCGGTTTTCAAGGCGCGGACGTACTGTACGACGCGTTCGGGCTTGAACATGGGGTCGCCGCCCGCTATCCCGGTGCCGAGGGCCCGCATGGTCTTCGCCTCGGCGATGACGCCGTCGACATCGTCGGGGTCCAGTTTCCGTTCATTTGCCCAGATCATGTCGACGTTTCGCCGCTCGGAACTGATGGGGCAGTAGGGGCACCGGTAGTGGCAGTTACCGGTGATGAACAGCACCATCTTGCCGCCCTTCTCGCAAAGCGTGCAGCCGAGCGGGAGGGGTCCGGTCGTGAACGACCCGCCCGGCAACGTGGAAACACCCGTGGCCGGGGCATCCTGCCCCCATGAAGGCGCCGCGCGCGTCGGGGCTTGTGTCCCGGCGGGGCGGTCGGAGACCTTTCTCATCTGGAAGCGCCGAGTCCATTCAACCATATAAACCGGATGCGCCGAGGCAACGACCCTGAACGGCCCACCCCGCCATTACCCGGTTATATTTATTGGCGGGCCATTGTCAGTCGCGTGCGGCTTCCGCAGGAGATCGTAGCAGAACGGTTCGTTCCCACGGTGCGTTCGATGCTCGTCTCCGAGATGACGAAACTCGGCATGACGCAAGACGAGATTGCAAGAAGCCTCGGCATCAGCCAAGCGGCCGTCAGCAAGCATCGCGCCGGGCGACAGCGGTTGGAGCCCGTCGTGGCAAAGGACCCGCGCGTCGCCGAGGCCGTCGCTTTGATCGCCGAGGGCTTCCATGAGGAGCGTTTGAGCCCAACGGAGGCGATGGCGCACTTGATGGCGCTGGTGCGTGAGTTGTCGAACCGTGGACCCGTATGCGAGCTCCACGAACGTGAGATGCCGGCGCTTCGAGGGTCAGGCTGCGATCTGTGCGTCGTCGAGGGAGGGAGCACCTTGATGCAAGAACAACGCGTCCTCTCAAACCTACGATCCGCCATCCGCATCCTGGAGGATACACCGGCGTTCGGGCACTTGATCCCGAGCGTGGGGGCGAACGTCTGCATGGCCCTGACCGGTGCAAGCGACCTGCCGGACGTCGCAGGCGTCCCCGGGCGCATCGATTCGCAAAAGGGCGCAGTCACCATACATGGAGCGCCCGCCTTCGGGGCCAGTCACCACGTCGCGGAGGTCCTCCTCGGGGTCCATTCCTATGATCCTGAGAAGGCCGCGGCCATAAACATGAGGACGGAGGACCGCGTCCTGGCCGCGTTGAAGGGAGGACGCCTTTCGTGCGTAGAGGTGAAAGCGGCCCACGAATCGGACCGAAAAAGCCTCCTCGCCGAATTGACGCGAATCGGCAAGACGCCCGACGTCGTCTACCATCGGGGTGCCTTCGCCGTCGAGCCCATCACGTACGTATTCGGCAAGGACGCGGAGAGCCTCGCCAGACTCGTGCGCTCTATCGCCGTCGACTTGGAGGCGTCCCGTGGACTTTGAGGCCTGGCGGGCGGAGTTTCCCGGCCTCGAACGCAAGACCTACCTCAACTCATGCTCGTTGGGCGCATTGTCAAGACGCGTCCGCGCCGCCGTGAACTTGCAACTCGACCTTTGGGAAGAGTTGGGCGCCTCCGCGTGGTACGGATTGTGGATGGGGGAGTTGGACGCGCTCCGACAGAAACTCGCGCGCCTTTTTTCCGTCGAGAAGAGCGAGATGTCGGTACAGCCATCGGTGAGCGTCGCCTTGGGTTCGATCGCGTCCTCGCTCGACTACACAAGACGGCCTGCCGTCGTGAGCGCGGACATGGATTTCCCGACCGTTCCCTACCAATGGATGGTGAAGGGCAGCTTGCACCTTCGCATGGTGCACGGCGACGGGGTGAAAGTCGACGCCAGCGGTTTCGAGAAGGCCATGGACAAGACCGTTGCAGCGCTTGCGACCTCGCACGTCTACTTCACGAGCGGCTTCATCCAGGACGTTCCGCGGATCTGCCGCGCGGCAAGAGAGAACGGGGCCTTGGCGATAATCGACGGTTACCAGGCCGCCGGTCAATTGCCCGTCTCGCCCCGGGAACTGGGCGCCGACGTCTACATCGCGGGCGGCCTCAAATGGCTCTTGGGAGGGACCGGCATCGCGTACATGTACGTCCGGAATGAGTTGGCCCTCGGACTCGATCCCAAGCACACCGGCTGGTTCGCCGCCGCGCGTCAGTTCGAATTCGACGCGAACGCCTTCGAATTCAAGCCCGACGCAAGGCGGTTCGAGGCGGGGACCCCCCCCGTGGCGGCCGTTTACGCGGCGTCGGCCGGCCTAGACATCATACTTGAGATAGGCCCCGAAAGGATCAGGGAACGGACCGCGAGGCTCGTCGACGGGGTGTACGAGAGACTCGTGGATGCCGGTTACTCCCTGAAAACACCGGGGCGATCGGAGGAGCGGGCGGGAATCGTGATGGTGGCCCTCAAAGACCCGGCGACCGCCGTGAAGCGGCTCGCGGCGGAAGGGATAATCGTGGACTCACGCCCCGGAAGGCTACGCGTCTCTCCGTACTTTTACAACACGGACGCGGAGCTCGATCGGTTCGTCGCCGCGTTGAAGAGGCACGCGCCGCCGGGGAATGGTTGAACGTGATGGTCAAGATAGCGTCTTTCGACCTCGACGGGACGCTCGTGGAGGACACCGTGTTCGAGACCGTCTCGCGGGCGGCAGGCTTCCACGAGCACGTCCTCAAACACGATACCGACTACTTTGCCGGGAAGATAACGCTCGAAGAATGCTTCCACCTGGAATACAGGTACTTGGTCGGGCTCCCGTTGGAGACGGTGCAGGCGGCGATGCGGGACGGAAAGTGGATACCCGGCATCCGTGAGGCGGTCGCTCGCCTCAAGACCGCGGGGCTGAAGACGATCGTCTTGACCGATCAACCCCGGTTCCTCGCGGAGTGCGCGCTTCGTTTCGGGTTCGACGAGGCGGTCTGTTCGGAGGCGACGATCAAGAATGGGGTCGTGACCAGTGACATCCGACCACGCTTCGACAAACTGGCGAACCTCGACGCCTGGGCCCGCGAGAGAGGCGTCGGCCTCAAAGAGATCGTCCATGTGGGGAACGGCATGAACGACACCGCCGTCTTTGGCAGGGTCGCATACGGGAT
Organism: Euryarchaeota archaeon; assembly: GCA_016207515.1. Taxonomy (NCBI): domain Archaea; kingdom Methanobacteriati; phylum Methanobacteriota; species Methanobacteriota archaeon. The sequence continues at coordinate 77,513 of JACQPN010000020.1, forward strand.
AGCCGCGAACCCGAGTTCGGCGGCCGTCTCGAAGGCTGCCGCCTTCACCATCGACCCGATGACCGACCTACGCCAGGCGACGGACGTCATCATCAAGAACCTCGCCGCCGGATCCAGGCACTGAGGGGCGCTCGCCTTGACGAAAGGACGGAATGTCCCGGGAAGCCCCCGGACGATCCTTCTCCGCGCCAAACATTCGCCGGAGGGTTTCGAGAACCTGACGATAACCTACGTGGATCGTGGCGCCGTGGGAGACGTGAAGACGGTGCAGGGTCGAGACGTCGTGGACATTGAGCGTGGACTTCTGGAGTTGAAGACTGGAGCGCGCATCCCAATGCACCGTATCGTGAAGATACGCGACGGCGGGCACCTGCTCTTCCTTCGGCGGGCCCGGTGAGGGATGCACCTGCATCAGCCTGCGAACCCGCCGATGGGACGATTTTTATAGAAGCCGGTCGGATATGCGGACAATGTCGGCAAGTCACGGGCGCGTCATCCTTTTCGTGGAGCCCCCATGACGCACATCCCCGGGCGCGAGGGCGAAGCCGAAGAAGAGGTCGTGGGTGGGCGAAAGGGCAAGGCCCTCGTCCGCGACTACATGACGAAGGCCGTCGTGAGCATGTCGCCAGATGTCACCATCTCGGACGCGATCCCGTTGATCGTGCAACAGGGCCATGTCGGGCTTCCGGTCGCCGATGGACGGAAGTTGATCGGCTTCGTCACACCGAAGGAGATCTTGAGGAACGTGGCCCACCTCGACAAGCGGGTGCGGGACATCATCGCCCCCGGGACAGTGGTCGCCCACCCCGACATGGACCTTGCCGATGCCGCGCGGATACTTTTCCGGGTGGGTGTGAAGGAACTTCCCGTCGTCGACGACGAAGGTTTCCTCGTCGGGATCATCTCGACGACCGACATCATCCGGAGCCACATCGAACGCGTGACGCCCACGAAACTTGAAAAGCTGAAAGAGACGCTCGAAAGCCTTTACAACATCACCATCCGCATCAATCGGCGCGTCGTGGAGATAAACGGCTTCCTGCCGACCCAGAAGAGGATATTCGCCGACGAACTCGAAGGGCGGATGCGCGAACTCAAGCGCGGGTTGGCCGAGCCCATACTTCTCATCTGGAAGAAGCCCCAACCGATCCTCGTCGATGGCCACCACCGTGTGGTCGCCGCGCAGCGGCTCGGGATAAAACGACTCGATGCTTTCATCCTAGAGTTCGACGAGGACATCGAACTGGGTCTTGAAAGGAACGCGCGCTCATCCGGCCTCAATTCGATGGCGGATGTGGAGATCAACGATTTCGGGCAGCACCCGCTGGTCGAGATCACGACACGCTTCCTCAAGGACGAGAAGGAGAACCGGTGACCTCCCTACAACCAAAACGCCTTGTTGCGATAATACGCGGGGTGCTTTCCGGGGTGAAGTTCGCTCCACCGCCGGTGCCTGGCGCGTAGCCGACGGAGGCTTTCGCGGGACCTCCGCATAGGGGCGTGGGGAATCCCGTCAAGCACGTCTTCGAGTCCCCACAAGTCGGTCTCCGCGAAGCGCCAGTCGATGTCGGTCTTTCGAAGATCGAAGACGCCCCACGCGACGAGCGCGCTCTTCTCGTCGACGTACGGCGCGTAGTAGCTGCACGCAAGATGGTAGGCGCTCGCGTAGACGGGTTTTCTCCCGTCGAGGCCAGGGTCTCGGGAGAGGCCGACGGAGCCCCACTTGCCGCCGGTCTTGAAAAGGGCGACGCCGTGGTTGAGATCGTCCTCGGAAAGAAGATCGAGAAGGAGCGGCGCATGGCCTTGTGATTCGAGGATGGCGGCTGCGGCGAGAGCGCCTTCGATGCAATCGGCGTTCCCGTCCCGGACGACGCGGCGAAAGGAGCGCATGGCCTCGGCATCGCCCCCATAATCGTACGAAAGCGTCCGCAGCCACCTCTGGATCTTCAGGGGCGTCGATAGGCGCTTGATGAGCCGCCGCTCCGCGGCGTTGAAGGGGCTGGCCACGCGGGTACTACGGCGCAGGTGACGATAAGCGGAACTAGTCGATTGCGCGTCGAGCGTAGTGGCGGGGACCTTCGGGTCGTAGTGGAGAGTGGCCCGAACCAGGTCCGCGCCGGGGAGAAGAGTACGATTCCGTGGGACGCCGTTTGGCCGCGGTTGTTGCCGGCTCATAGGCGGGAAATCCGCGCATGTCGAGCCATCGCCGCGGGGCCAGCTCTTCTCGAATCGGATTGGCGTATTGCCAGCCCCCGCCCGTCCAGGGCGTCGGTCTTGGCGTCCCACGAGAATTTCAGATTCCAGAAACGTTTTCTATTTCCGTCACTTCTCCGGATATCACGCTCCCGCTCCGTTGCAAGTACATGTTCTGCTTGCGAATGAATAAACCTTTCCGCTTCTTTCCGGGGAACACCGACAAAGTGTTCATTTGTGGCTTGCGGAAATCGTATGCCGAACACGAGAGGCCATGTTTCCTTCCTTCGGACGCGATGAATAGAAATAAGGGAAGCACGTAGCGCGGTCCGCGCGATGCGACAGCGGGGAAGGACAAGATCCGCCCGCCAGGGAATGTAGGCCAAGGCCCGAACCCGAAACCGGCGCGACGCGCGATGTGAAAGAATGTCGAAAAGCTTCTACTCGTACATAGGCGAACTCTGGCACAAACCCCGCGCCGGAACGCTACGCGCATTGACCTTCGAACGCCTCGTCGAATGGCGAAGACAGCCCGTCGTCACCCGTGTCGAGCGGCCGACAAGGCTCGACCGGGCGCGGGCCCTCGGTTACAAGGCGAAGCAGGGCTACGTGATGGTGCGCACCCGTGTGCGCCGCGGCTCGCTCAGGAAGAAACGCCACCAGCGCGGCAGGAAACCCTCGAACGCCGGTGTCTTGAAGATCACGATGGGGAAATCCATCCAAAGGATCGCCGAGGAGCGGGTCTCGCGCAAGTACCCGAACCTCGAGGTCCTCAACTCGTATTGGGTCGGAGAGGACGGGCGCCACAAGTTCTACGAGGTCATACTCGTGGACCCACAGCACCCCGTCATCATCAACGACCCAAAGATCAACTGGATCTGCGACCCCTCGAGCCACAACCGCGTATTGCGGGGAAAGACGTCGGCCGGCCAGAAGGGCAGGGGCCTACGCGTTCGCGGCAAGGGCGGCGAGCACGTGCGGCCGTCCATCCGGGCGACGGGAAAAGGCAAGTAACGGGACATCCGGGGGGCAGCGCGCCCCCCTCGATCATTTTCTCCATGCAAGCCTTCCACCATTTCACCATCCGGACCTTTTGCCACGCGACGGAGAGCATGGCCTCGGTGAGGACGGCGCTTTCCGCGCTCGCGGGAGACGAGGAACCGTCGGTGACGACAATGGAGGGACACCACGGGAACCCCATAGTCCAATTGGAGGTCCGCCTCGAACACACGGCGCAAGTAAGACCGTTCTGGACGAGGCTTCTCTCCGACGAGGCTGTACGCGAAAAACTCGCGGCGGAGGTCGAGAGGCGCCTCGACGATTCACTCAATTTCTACGTCCGCTTCGACAAGCAGACCGCCTTCGCAGGGCGTTTGGTGCTCGGCGACGGCGACGACACCATCCAATGCCGGGGCAAGGTCAAGGTGTACCCGGCCCATCGGGAGGACGCGGAACGTCTCCTCAAAGCGGCCCTCGCCGGCGATTAATCCACCAAATCAGTTAATAACCAGTTTCTCCTTGGAATAGTGAGGATCTACAGTTGGCCGAAGAAGCCGCTCTGCCGAAGAAGAAAGGGTTCTTGCCGAAGTTCGGCGGGTCGAAGGCCGGCGCCTCACCTGTCGCTTCGAAGCCCAAGAAGAGCCTGCTTCCGGCATTCGGGAAAAAGAGGGCTACCGCCGACACACCGCCCGCCGAGACGGAAGAAGTCGAGTTCATGGAACTTGACGCCGAAAGGCCCGAGGTGCAGGGAGACGCAACGAGAGAAGCAGGCCCGTCGCCCTCCGACGCGCCCGAACCCCTAGGGGAGACACCGGCCGTCACCGGGGAATCGTTGATCGACGAGGCCGATGAGACGGCGGATAGAGAGATCACCATAGAACTCCCGGAAGGGGAGGAAACGCAGGGACAGGACCCCATCGAAGAGCCAGCGCCTCCCCGGCGCGCGATGCAGTTTCCGAAGATCCACTTCGGCGGCGCCAAGGGGAAGAAAGTGCGCGAAGAGGCTATCGTGGCAAGTGAATCGGACGCTCCGCCGGTCGAGAGGAAAGCGAAGCAGCCCCGTCGGCTCCCGTCATTGAAGCCTAAACTCGGGTTCGGCAAGAAGGGACCGGCTTCCTCATCGGATGAACCCCGCACGATGGTGATACCCGGAGAGCCCCGGCGCGAGGACGCAGAGACACCCGGCACGTCCTCGGGTGCCGTCCCGGCCAACAAGAAGATGGAGCTTCCATCGATGAAGCTCCCGTTCAAGTTGGGCAAGAAAAAAGAAGCCGCGCCGACGCCCGAGCCCGCGGCACCCTCGCCCGGACCGATCACCCAGCCGCCGGACGCGTCTACCGACGATCAGACCGAGGCCCCCAAGGACCAGGCCGGATCCATGACGGTCGTCGAGGAGACAAAGACCCTCGATACTCCCGAAGTCGCGGCTGAAAGCACGGCCGCCGCGACGGTGGAACCCACGATGTCGGTCCTTGAGACATCCATTGAGAGCGTCGATGAGCCGCCACCGCGGCCGAGACGCACCTACGATTACGAGGCGATACACACTCGGATAGACGAGATCCTCAAGGTCCGGGAGTACCACGGGTTGCCGCCGGGCGTTCCCAAGGACGCCCCCGCGCCGGCGAATGACAGGCAACAGGCCAAGTCACCGGTGCCATCGGGTCCGCCCCCGTCGTTTTCCAAACGGAACGCCACGGCCGGGAAAGGCCGGTCGTCGAGCGAACCCGTCGACGATCGGGTCGACCGTGTCCTTAGGGAAAAGGGGAAGCTTCCCTCCAAGAGGCAGGGTCACTGACGGGCGCGCGCCGCGGTCCCGTTCACGCGGCCGCCTTCGGACTCCGAAGCCGATCCAGGATGATCTTGGCATCTTCGCTTTCGCGCAGTATCCTATCACGGATGTTGCGGGCCTGCCGAAGGGCCGCCTCGTCCCGGTAGAAGCGCGCGCCCCGCAGCTTCTTCGACCCGGGGATGTGATCCACGTAGACGGCGTACTTGTCGTCGTAGATCCCCATATCATGCAACAGGTCCGGCGTGAGATTGTGCGCGAGGGCGATCTTCACGTTGATACCGCCTTCCAATTGAGCCCTTATGAGCTCCTGCGCTTCCGGCGTTATCTCCTTGATGTCGTCGAGGATGAAGACCCGCGTGACCTCGACGCCGCGTTTCGTCGCCGCGAAATTCTCCTGGAGGTACTCCTTCCCGCCGCCTGAGAACCAGAAATCGGATAGTGCTACGAACACGGTCCCGAAGACGCTGGTCCTGCTCTCCGCGAAATTGCGCTTCACATGGCCATAGACGTCTTTGGCGGCGGCCTCCAACTGCCCCTCCTCGAGGCGCGTCACTTCCGCGGCGCAGTTGTTTATCGCGTCTCGGGCCCTGTCGAGGAAGAATTGGTCGCCGCTACGGGCGACGTCCGAATAGCCGGAGATGATGCGAGGCATCGTCGTGAGGAGGAAATTGTCCTTCATGGATTCGCGCTGGAGACCGACCGCTACGCCTAGGTCCTCCTTCGCCGCGACGAGCTGGAACCGGAGTTCCACGATCATGATTATGGTGGCGGTCGCGAGCGAGACTATGAATGATGAGATCGTGTCCCTCGTGACTACCCATGCGATGACGCCGAAAATGACGGCGCCCAGCACGTCGATGACGAGGAACTTGAAGAACTCCGTGTTCTCGACGGCTCGGGCGAAGTTTCGGTCAGAGACCAAGGGCAGGGCTCCGGCTCACGCCTTTTCCAAGTGCCTTTGGATCCTCTCGAAGGTCTGCTGGATGCCTTCCTTGCTCGTGTTGAGGACGACGCACTTCGCGGCGCGCATCTCGTCGCGGAAGAATTTCTCCTGCCGCGCGTGGTCGGGTTTGAGGAGGTATGGGTTGTACCACGGCTCGTAACCGTAGGTCCCCCACTTCTCCTTCGGGCCCGCGCCCGGACGGATCATCGTCTTCCCCTCTTGGAGGATCTTGATTGCCTGGTCGGGCGTCGCTTCGAGTTCGGCGGGCGATTCATGATCGCGTCGAAGTAGCACTATGAGGCGCATGTTCGCGCTGTCGCCGACCTTGTCAGGGCCCTTCATCCACTCGCGCGGAAGCATCGCCCGGGAGTTTCCGAATCCCCAGTAGCACTTGTCGTCGCCGAGGTCCTTGATCGCGCATTTCTCGCCCTTTTCGTGGTGGCACTTCGACGCATCGGTGAGGACGTTCTCAAGTTTGCACCGGTCGAATATGGGCCTCAGCCACTCCTCTTCGCGGGCGTTCTCCGTTCGCACGTAGAGACGGCGCTCGGGTTGGTTCACGACGAATGTCGGTTTCTTGATGTCGTCCACGTTCACGGGGTGACGGATGTAGATCCAGTCGTCGCCCACGACCTTGCCCTTCTCGTGCTGGAAGAGCTTGTTCACCTGGGTCGTCTTCCCGGTCCCAGTCGGGGCGATGATGACGACGCCCTTGCCGTCGATCTCCGCGCACGCGCCGTGGATGGAGTGCGTGTTGAAATTCTCCTCCAGGATCTTGGCTGCGATGCCGAGCGCCCACGATTTGCACTGGCCGTAGTACTCCGTGTTCACGAACACGGCGAAGTTACGGTCGGGGCAGTAGTATGCGTGCGCAGCCATGTTCGGCACGCCGCCGACGCTCACGATGAACGCGTGCGGCTGTATGCTCCCATCCCTCGGGCCCGGCGTCCAGTTATCCACCCAGAAGTCGTGCTGGTGGAAACTGTTAGTAATGAGTCTCACAATGATGCCGTTGATGTTCGCGTCCCACTCGTACCGGCTGTCGTGCCTGAGCATCGGCATGACGCGGTCGAGAAGCGCGTCGAGTTCTTTGGGGCTCAGGTTCTTCGTCGAATCGACGCGGCCCTGACTCGCGGTCACGAAATTGTTGAGGCCGCCCGTGCGATCGAACGATCCGGTGGACACTTCGACGGATTTCTTCATCTGCAGGTTCTCCCTCATGGAATCACCAACGAGTGAGGCCCCTAGGGGGTTGGGGTTAAAAAGCGTATTGTGCGCTGGAAGGGCACATGGCGCGCTGTGGCGCATAGTCCACTTGGATTCCCTACGGCGCGCGCCGGTGGACTATGTCAGTGTCGTCGGATCCTATCGAATCCGCGGCGCGCCTTCCTCGGCAAGACTTTTGTGCCTTACCTACTATTGTCGCTCGGCGGTCTTGGCGCGTGGGGAGGATACGATCCGTTTCCGTGGGAATGAACGCGCTCTCGACGGCTGCTTCGCATTTTGTGGGCTTCGCCGAGCACGTGGGACCGACACTCATACTGTACGCGCTCGTCGCCTCCACCATGGATCCCGGTCTTGGCAGCGCGCGGCCATGGAACCCAGCGGGTGCCGCCGCTTCGGGCACCGTCGACTCCGACCCGGACGCTCAGCTTACGATAGTCGATCTGGCATTCGTTTTGATAAAGGCGTGTCTTCTCTTCTTTGCGGCCATCATGGCCACCGCCTACGCGTTGGCCATCAGAAGGGGCGAGCATCCATCGGTCAAGGAAACCCTCGCGTTCGTCGGCCCCCGGCTCTCCAAGGCACGTGAAGCATGCGGGACGTTGGTCGCCCTCAACCTCTTTGTCGATTTCATTCCGACCTTCGTTTCAGGACTATCGGGCGGAGCGGCGTTCATCGCCGGCTTCGCCCTCTTCTTGGTCACGGTGTACCTGGGCGTGCGTTGGATGCTCGCGGATGCCGTCATCTTGTCCGAAGACGCGTCAGGAAACCGCGCAATACCCAGAAGCCAACAACTCATGCGCGGAAGTTGGTGGAGTGTTTTCTTGGCCATGGGTTTGGTCAGCATTCCTTCCATCGTGTTTGCAGCGCTCCTATCATCGCCGAACGGTTTGTTGCCGCAACTCATCAGCGCCTTTGTCCCGGCAATGGCGATCTACCCGGCGGCGGGCGTGCTGACAGTCTCCGTATACTCGGCATTGGTAGCGGAGGCGCCTCAAACCCATGAACGACGCCACGAATCGGTAAGATCGGACCCGCCGGCGGCGGCCCCTGGTGCGTGGCCAGTGCGGCCCGCCCCGGAGACGTCGTCCAAGACGTCGTATCGCGACCGTTTCAGGATAGAACGCGAACTCGGTGCCGGCGGGTCGGGGAAGGCGTTTCTCGCCCGCGACGTGGCGCTCGATCGCCTCGTCGTGCTGAAACAGCCTGTGGTGGGTTGGCTTTCCGCCTCGGACGCCGTGAACTCTCGGTTCATGCGCGAGGCAAGGCTTGCCGCCCGCGTCCAGCACCCGAACGTCGTCGCCGTCCATGAGATAATCACGGAAGAAGAGCCCCCCGTGCTCTTGATGGAGTACGTCCAGGGAGGAAGTCTTGACGACGTCTTGGAGACCCGCAACCGGCTCACGCCGGAGGAATCCGTCCGCATCGTGGCGGATGTCCTCGCCGGACTCGGCGCTATCCACGCGGCCGGAATCGTCCACCGTGATCTCAAGCCGGCGAACATCCTTCTCACGCCGAACGGTGTCGCAAAAGTCTCCGATTTTGGCATCGCCCGGATAGAAGCGAGCGGCCAGGGCTCAACGGTGACAGCCGGCACGATGGCGTTCTCGGGCACCATCCTATACATGAGCCCGGAACAGGCCCGGGGCGATCCCGTGGACGCCCGGACGGATATCTACGCGGTGGGTGCCATCCTGTACCGGGCCCTAACAGGCGACCACTATCTCGCCCTCGAAGGGCAGTCGGATTTCAAGGCGCGCCAGTTGATACAGGAAGCGCTGCCAAGACTCCCCGCGGACGGCATCCCTTGGCAGTACGAGGGCGTCATCAGGACGGCGCTTGCAAAGTCGCCGGGAGAACGGTTCCAGACCGCTGCGGCCATGCGCGAGGCGCTGATGGCGGCGGCCAAAGGCTGATGCCGTGTGCTGGCGCGGTTTGAGGGGACGGTCCGGGGAAGCGTCGACCAACGGTTAAGTAATGGGCAATCGATTGGGGAAACGTGGCCGACGACCTGACGCTCTTCGTGGGGTTCTACGTCCTGTCGGCGATTCTCCTGACGGCGTACGTTGTCTTGACCGTCCGCAAGGATTGGACGCAAACGTCTGGAGGCGCGGGCTCAGCCATCATGAGCGGCGCTCCGGCGGTGACTCCTCCGGAACATCTCGACCTCATAGATCGTCGGGTCCTCGACGAGAACGGCAACGAGGTGGGTGAGACCGTGAAGATCGACGGCGAGATGATCATCATCGAGAAAGCAGACAAGGTTTGGGCGGTTTCAGCGGGGGCATTGAAGCATGAGGGTGACGACCTCGTCCCGTTGAACACGATCGATTGGGTGGGCGCCGCAGCGCGCGGCGAGGAGTGGCGGGGAAGTCAGGCGCACAAGGATGTGAAGTTCGACGACGATGATGCGCCCATCCACGAGGATGACCGCTGACCATCATTCCGTGTAACCTTTTTCCCTTGCGAACACTTCGAGTACCCTGACTTCCTTTCCCGCGACGACATAAACGACGCGATAGCGGCCCGCGCGTAGGCGGTTCTTTGGTGGTTTTGTCGCTTGCAACCGCTTGACATCGACACCGGGGCGCGATGTCAACGGGTCGTCGGCGAGTTGGACGAGAGCCTTGCGGATGTTTCGTTGCACGATTGCGGGCAGCCGACCAAACTGTTTTTCGAAGGTTCGCGACACGAGGACGCGGTACATCAAAGGTCCTCGAGAGGGATGAATTCGTCCTCTTCGAGGATCTTGTTCCAACGGGCGTCAAGCTTTTTCCAACCCGCGTCCTGGATGAGGCGGCGGATGATGTCGTCGTACGACTCTCCTTTGGAGCCGAATCTTTTCAGCATGTCGCGCGTCGTGGGCTTCACCGAGATCGTCGTGTCCATGGACCCCATGGATTCCATGGCTTTCATGGCCCATAAGGGTGTCGGCCATGGGACAAGTCATGTCGTGGCCAGGTCGCCGAAACTGGCGGACGGTGTCAAGTCGGCGGTACGCATGCCCGAATCCTATGATCCTGTCTTCCATGTGTCGTCCAATGCGCCGGTCATGTGTATCCAATGGCGGGGATCCGACGATTCATGATGCGGGACCGTGCTAATTCCACTCGCAAGTTCCCTCTGTCGATTGAAAGGGCAATCGAAAATCAAATTCCGCGCCTAGTCTCGGGTGCACGGTGAAGTTGAAGCTGTAATTCCCAGGGTGGAAACGATGAAAAACCTGGAATACTCCGTACCTTTCCTGGCTTGGCTCCAGCCGCACGTACGCTAGGCCATATTTGGACACGGCGCTTCCCGCGTCGATTACGGGTTCGGGCGAACGAGAAAGTGCTAACGATTCGTTGTACCACGGGCCCAGCGACATCGTCACTTGTTCGGGAACCGCCGGTCCGCGAAGTTCAACCGTTTGCCCACCAGCCCCCGACGTTTCCCGTAACGTGACCCAGAAAGTATTCACCGAACAGCCTTGAAGGACGAGCGGTGACGTGGCGTTCACCAGCAGAAGTTCAGCAGAGATTTCGAACGATGGAAGGGTATCTCCGCCTACCTGCACCGCGGCCACGTCCAACGTCACTTTCGATGCGTTAATCCAGCCGGTGCCGCGCCCTTCAACATATAGGTCACCCGACACTGGTTGATCACGGAGACTCCAACCGTCTTTAGCCCCCCAGGTGGAAATCGTCGAAAACGTCGACAAGAACGCGTAGTCCGTGGCGACCTTAAGATCGCCATCCAGCCACACCAGCCCTTGGACGGTCTCTACCATCGCCGTCCCAATATCTCCGGTCGAATTCAGTCGAACACGGTCGATTTCTGTTGGTTCCAAGAGCCTGAACTTGAAGACATTCGGATTCCGGGCGCCGTCGCTATAAGCCGAGGAACTGAACCCGTTTTCGGATGTGCGGAATTGGACTTGTGCGCCTTCGAGAATCAGTTCAAAACCAAAGGCCCAGGTATGGTCTACGTCGGACGAGAGGTTCGAGTTGACGAAGCTGGTTCGCACGCCATCGGGGCCGACGAACGTACCCGTCGCGCCCACGAAAACGACGTGTGGCTCATAATGCCTGGGGCGTACATGGCCGAGCGGGTGGCGCAAAAAAGAAACCGACTCCCCCTGGGCCTCAATTGTGCCGTCGACAGAGACTGCGCATCTTACCTCTCCACGAAATGTCATGGGATGAGGCGCACGTAGCCCGGATGACACAGTTACGAGAATTCGTTGGGCCGACCCATCGCCCGAATCACACCCCGGCAGGACGGCCGTCAAGCAGCCCGCCCCCGTCGCCAGCAGGAGCCACGAAACAACGGCGCATACCTTGGCGGTCACGAGGAATCGATCATTGGCAGGCATGATAGAGGTTTGCGTTCGTCCAGGTGCGGCGAAGCGTGCATCTTTAATGCTCCCCGACCCCATGTCGCCGCATCCATGAAGAAGGAAATGACCTCCTTCGACGTCGCCGCCGTGGCGCTCGAACTCGATGCCTTGAACGGCGCATGGTTCGACAAGGCCTACCAGACGACGTCGGAGATAATCCTCCGTATGAGGGGACAAGGCAAGAAAGACATCGTCATCCAGCCGGGCAAAGCGATTTTCTTTTCGGCGACAGACCGGGAGATGCCGACCGAACCGTCACGTTTCGCCGCGACCATACGGTCACATCTATCGGGCTCGCGCCTTTCGGGCGCGTCGCAGCGCGGCTTCGACCGAGTCATCGAATTGAGTTTCACGAAGGGCGATGACCGGTACCGCGTCGTTGCCGAGCTGTTCCGGGACGGAAACGTCGTCCTCGTGAAAGGCGACATCATCATCCAGCCACTGTCCACGCGTTCATGGGCGGCGCGCGAGATCCGTTCCGGGGAGAAGTACGAATTCCCGCCCCCACGGTTCAACCTCCTCACTGCGAAGCGCGAGGAGATCATGATCCGTTTGGACGCGTCGAAACATGACGTCGTGCGCGCCGCCGCGCTCGATCTCAATCTCGGCGGACTGTACGGTGAAGAGATCTGCAAGCGGGCGGGTATTACGAAGGGGATGGCAGTGTCGGAACTCTCCCCCGAAGAGCGGTCGCGTTTCGTCGACGCCCTGTTAGAGATCCTTAGTCGACTAAAGACCTCAGACTTGAGCCCACACACCTACCACAAGGACGGCCGCATCGTGGAAGTCGCCCCATTGGACCTCATGGTCCACGCACAATTCGAGAAAGAACCCGTGACGTCGCTCTCGGCGGCGCTTGAGAAGATATTTGAGCCGAAACCGGAGCTCGACCCACGAGAGCTTGAGCTGAAGGCGGAAAAGGAGCGGTTAGAACGACAGATCAGGATCACGGAGGAGTCGGTCCTCGGGTTCAAACGCGAGGGTGTCGAGGCGAGAGAGTCTGGAGACCTTTTCTTCGCGAACTATGAGCTTGTCGAGGCGCTTTTGAAAAGACTCAAGCAAGGGACGCGCGACGTGGGCTGGCGGGAGTATGAGGCGGTGCTCGCCAAACAGCGCGAGGACGGGGATGCCCTCGCGACCCAAATCGGGGCACTCGACGGCTCGACCGGGAGTGCCTTCCTCCTTCTCCCGGATCCGTCTGGTAGATCCGTCAAGGTGAAAGTCGACGTCTCGAAGACGTTGGCGGAGAATTCGCAGGACTATTACGCCAAGGCAAAGACGATGAAGGAGAAGGAAGCGGGCGCACAGGTGCCGCTTTCCGAGGCGAAGGCGGCTCTTTCGAAGCTGGAGAAACAGGGCATCAAACTCGCCGACTCCATCGCACGAAAAAAAGGAAGACCGAAGCCCACGAAGAAACTCTGGTTCGACACGTACAAGTGGTTCGTCTCAAGCGACGGGAACCTCGTGTTGGCGGGGCGCGACGCTGGTTCGAACGAGAAGCTCGTCAAGAAGCACCTCGTCGAGGGGGATCGGTACGCGCATGCGGACGTTCAAGGCGCTTCGTCCGTCGTCGTCAAGAGGAAGGATGGCGAGGATTCGGTCCCGGAACCGACGCTCGCCGAGGCATGCCGATTCGCCGCCATCAATTCAAAGGCATGGGCACAGCGCGTCGGTTCGACGGATGCTTATTGGGTGACGCCCGAGCAGGTGTCGAAGACGCCGGCCCCTGGGGAATACGTGGGACGCGGTGCGTTCATCATCCGTGGAAAACGGAATTACGTCCAATGCCCGATGAAGTGCGCGATCGGTGAAGTGGAAGTGGAGGGGACCCGCAAAGTCATGGGCGGTCCCGTCTCCGCCGTCGCTTTCCGGTCGACGAAGTACGTCGTAATGGAACCGGGCGAGGAGAACCTCGGAAAGCTTGCGTCGGAACTCGGCGACGTCTTCAATGTCCCCGTCGAGGAGGTCCAAGCGGCGCTTCCACCCGGTCCCGTGCGCATCGTGGAACGTGTGGGGTTGGAGCGCGGCGCAGACGACGAGAACGATAAGCGCGGCGAGGCCGACGATGAAGGCCACGAGGATGGCGAGGACGAACGTGCGGCACGGCGCGGCGACGACGGGAAGAGGAAGGGTGGCGACGGCCACGTGGGCATCGATCCTGGGGCGGATGAATGAAGGTCATCCATCAGGACGCTAGGAATGAAGAACTCAAGGTCAAGGTCGACAGCCTCGACGACCTTTGGCACCTATTCCAGATAATCGAGAAAGGCGACCATGTGAAGATGCTCACCTTCAGGCGTATCGAGCTCACGGCGGATGAGAGTGCTCGCGCCGAGAGGGCGGAGAAGAAGCGCATGCTCTTGACCCTCACGGCCGAGACCGTGGAGTTCCACGAATTCGCCAACCGCCTACGTGTCACTGGGGCCATCGTCGAAGGCCCGCAGGATCACGGCGCCTTCCACACGTTCAACGTGGAGGAGAACGACGAAATCACCATCGTGAAGCCCGCGGGCTGGAAGGAGCATCAGCTCATGCGCGTGAAAGAGGCGGTGACAAGCGCGAAACGCCCGTCCGTCGTGTTCCTCGCGATGGAGGATGGGGAGGCGACGCTCGCCGTCATGCGCCAGTACGGGGTCCGCGAAGTGAACAGCCTCTCGGGCCGCGTCGGCGGCAAGCAGCACCCCGGGCGCGAGGCTGAGAAGGAGAAGTTCTTCCTCGAAGTCCTCCAATGGGTGCGAGACCTCAAATCGCCGGAGACACCGCTCATCCTCATCGGGCCCGGTTTCGCGAAAGAGGAATTCATGAAGTTCGGCAAGGAAAAAGAGCCCGCCCTCTTCTCCGGCGCGATCATCGAGAACACCGGCCACGCCGGCATGACCGGTGTACAGGAGTCGATAAAGCGCGGCGTGGTCGCTCGTGTCCAGAAGGACAATCGCGTCGCGTTTGAAACGCAACTTGTGGAAAAGCTCCTCGAAGCGATCGCCGTCGCAGGACCCGCCGCCTACGGGGAGGCCGAGACGCGTATCGCGCTTCAAGCGGGAGCGGTTGAAACACTCCTCATATCGGACAAGTTCGTGAGAGAGCACCAAGGCGAAGGACTCATGCTACTCGCGAAACAGTCGGGAGCGGACGTGAAGATCATCAGCAGCGAACACGAGAGCGGGAGGAAGTTCGGGAGCTTGGGAGGATGCGGGGCTTTCTTGAGGTACAGGTTGCAGGGACGCGCAGAATCGTGATCGTTTGCATCGAGACCGGTGAGAGCGCAGTTCCCATGGCTGGCTCGTTGGCCACCATCGACCACCATAAATAGTAGGATGTTCATCCTAATAGTAGGACATGCATCCTATTACATGGTCTGAGGCGCTTCTCGGCACCCGAGCCAAAGTGCGGATACTTCGGCTCCTTGCAAGCGATATCGCGACCGCGAGGACCGGCGGTGAGATAGCGCGCGCTTTGGACATGAGCCCGAACACGGTGAATCTGGCGCTGAAGGCGTTGCGCGATGAAGGCATCTTGGAGTTCCGGCGGCTTGGAGGCGCCAACGCGATCCGCATGCGCTCCGACCTCACCGTGACTAAAACGCTTGTCGCATTCTTCGACGGTGAGCGCGAGACCCTGCGCTCAGTTTCGCGCTGCGTTGCCGAGGCCCTGCCCAAAGGCGTGGTCTGCTATCTCTTCGGGAGCACCGCGCGATCAGACGCCAAACGCCAGAGTGACATCGACCTCCTGATCGTGGCCCAGACGCAAGGTGAAGCGGACGAGGCGATGCACCGTGTGCGCGAGGCGGTTTCGAAGATCATTCCCTCCAAGATCGATATCATAGCCCTCGGTGCCAGGGAGGCAAAGGAAAAGAGCCGTTCATCGCTCCTTGAGAACGTGCGTCGCGAAGGACGAAGGCTCTCTCACGCCGATCTGGAGGACCTCTTCTGAACCCGAGAGCGGGCGGCCGCACCCGCTCCGAAGGCCGCCACCACGCCATCACGTACTGGAAAAAGGGCGCTCGCTTCGCCCGTGGCGCGCGACAATGCCTCGAATCGGGCGAGTACGACCCAGCGGCATCGAACGCCATCAATGCCGTCGTGAACATGACCGATGCCGTATGTGTGCACTACCTCGGCGTCCGTAGCGCCAGCGAGAGCCATCACGAAGCATTGACGCTCCTCGCGACCGTCACCGAGATGGACGTGAAAGCGCGGGACGGAATCGCCCGCCATCTTGAGAATCTCCTCGGGATGAAAAGCCTCTCACAATACGAGGCGAGACTCCTCACAAGAACCGAGGCTGAGCGGGCCGTGGAGCAGATGGAAAGGGCGAGCGCGGCGATCAAAGGACTCGCGGAAAGACTCGGATGGGCCGTCGTGGATTGACGACGGACTCAGGGGCCGGCCGAGGGGGTTCGCTGAGGTGAGCCACGGGTCGAATAGAGTGCTCCCGTTTTCCCATAAAACTTGGTCTGAGAGGTCCCCATGTCCCCTTCACCCCCATCTCCCTGTTTCCCCCCGCGAGAGGTCATGTAGTCGCCGCTCCAAGGTTGGTGCGTGGTCTCGCGGCGGTTCTTCGTCCTGTGGTTCCCGATGTTTTCGGTCCTGGCCCTGCTGTTTTCCACGTTTGTCGCCGCCGCACAACCGGAAGACAGCAGGGCCGGCGACCCGATCTCGATCCTGTCGCAGGAGTCTTATGTCGTCAGTTTCGTGAAGGAGACTCGTGTCATCAAGCTCAATGGTCACCTCAATGGGGGCGAGTCCCGCGATGTCCCGTTCCGGATCGACGAGAACAACGTCACTCGCGTGGACTTCCTCCTCACTTGGGGCGAGACGGACGACGAGCTAGGCGTCACTGCGCTCGACACTTTCCGTCTCCAGCCGGTGATGGCCGATGGCCGCATGATGGAGGCGCGTGAATCCCACGACGGGTTGATCTTCAGGAACAGTCCCACGATGTCTCGCGTCCCTGACGACTTCGAGACTGATTCAGAAGGCGCGGCATTTGAAGCGGAGCTCAAGGCTCGTTCGTCGACGGTGGGGTCAGGCACGTGGAAGGCCCGATTGACGCTCGTTGCCACCGGAAGCTCCGACAACACGGTCGACAAGGGGAACGATTGGAGCCTCACGGTGACGGTCCACCATTACAGGGCGTCCGTCATGCGTAGCGTCCATCTCTCGGGCCCGGCGGGGGCGGTGGATCCAGGTTTCCCGTGGCCTCTAGCGTCGATGGGGTTGCTGGTCACGTTCCTTTCCGTGGGGACCGTGAGCAGGCTCCGTTCGAGAAAATGACTTGAGGATCGCCGGCGTAGGATTTACTGCCACGTTGGGAGTCATCTTCTTAGGTATCGGCGTTGCCACGTGTCAGCACCGATTCATGGGGGCTCCCCTTCGGCCGCTACATTGAGGTTCAACTTGTACGCTCCGAGCATCAAGAGTCCTATTCCGCTCGTGAGCGCCATCACGGCGCCCGCGTAGAGGGGATCCACGCGCAAAGCGAGCAACGACGCTGCGGTGGCCAGGTTCCCTTTCGCATACCAACTCCGCCCCGCGTCGGGAGCGCTTCTGTCGACACCGATGAGGAACCCCGCGACGATCGCGGTGGGGATGGCACCGAATGTCTGGAAGCCCACGGCGTATCCGAGGAGGATGAAGGCGAGGCCGGCGGTCGTTCCCGCAATGAGCCCCATCTTGACGGAGGAGGGGCGTCTCATTTGGGGCCGTCCTTGGCGGCCGAGCTCGAGGCCGAAAGAGAGAAGTGTCGCGACGATGAAGGCCGGTGCCCAAAGGAAGGGAAGTGGAAAGGGGTCGGGGCCGGTCACAGTCGACAGCGCGTATGAGAGGTGGATGAGTGAAAGTGCCATGCCCCAGACGATGTAGGTCCACGCGCGCGTAGACTCCCGAGCGACCGTTTTTTCCCCAAGATGGTCCGCCGTCGTCTCCAAGGGTCCCTTCTCCGATCGACCGATGCGCCCACATGTACGTCCCGGATCGGGCGCGATGGGAGGCTTGATTCGCCCACCCGTCCCCGAAGAAACCCCAAATAGCCTATAAGCATTCTAGCGAGACGTGAGAGACGAGGAATCCGGGGATCCCAGATCGCCCGCGAATGGCGACGACGCCGAGAATGGGCCGGGCCCCGGTTGGCGCGACGCATCGCAACGACGCCTCTCAAGCTTCGGCGCCAAGGAAGAGCGCTCACCAGAGTTCTTCACCGTCACCGGCCTCAACCAACGCCTGAAGGAACTCGTGGAGAAGGCACCGCATCTACGCGACATCTGGGTCAAGGGCGAGATATCGAACTTCAGACTCTACCCGAGCGGTCACGCGTACTTCACGTTGAAAGACACGTCTTCGCAGGTGCCGGCCGTGATGTGGCGCGGCCAGGTCCGTTCCTTGAAGTTCGACCCCAAGGACGGCCAATCCGTGCTCGTTCGGGGCGCCGTGGTCGTGTACGAGAGCGGCGGCAAGTACCAGGTGAACGTCATCGAGATGCGGCCCGAGGGGCTCGGTGAGCTTTTCCTCCGATTCAAGCAGTTGCACGCGAAGTTGGAGGCGGAGGGGCTCTTCGCCCAGGAGAGGAAAAAACCGTTGCCGGAGATTCCCGCGACGGTCGGCATCGTCACGGCGAAGAAGGGCGCCGCCATACAGGACATGTTGAAGACCATCTCGAAGCGGCGGCCGCAGACGCAGGTGATCCTCAAATCCGTGCGCGTACAGGGCGAGGGCGCCGCGAGGGAAGTCGCGGACGCGATCCGGTTATTCAATGAAAAGCGACCCGTGGACGTGCTCATCGTGGGCCGTGGCGGTGGATCCATCGAGGACCTTTGGGCGTTCAACGAGGAGATCGTCGCGAGGGCGATCGCGGCCTCCAGTATCCCCGTGATCTCGGCCGTCGGTCACGAGAGCGATTTCACGATCGCGGATTTCGTCGCGGACGTGCGGGCGCCGACGCCTACGGGTGCGGCGCAATTGGCCGTTCCGGACAACGTCGAGCTCCTCCGTCGGACACGGGGCGCCGAGCTCCATCTTTCACGGGCACTCTCGAAGGCGATCGGCGTCTCCCGGGAGCGGCTCGACGGGCTTCTCATGCGTCCGGTGCTTCGCAATCCCGAACGCATCATCATGGAGGCCAGGCAACGCGTGGACGAGTTCTGGGGGCGGCTCTCGTATTCGGGACGTGTGCGTCACGAGGTCGCAGCGGGTCGTCTCGCGAAGGCGAGCGGTGTGCTTGAATCGCTCTCGCCGTTGAAGACCCTGGCGCGCGGTTACGCTCTTGCGTTCGACGGACGCGGCGCGGCCGTAGCTAGCATCGCGGGTGTGGCGGAAGGGGAACCGCTCACCGTCCGCGTGAAGGATGGGGAGATCGCGACGAAGGTGACGAAGAAGAGGCGTTTGGCATGAAGAAAAGCGAAGTGACGTTCGAGGAAGCGATCAAGCGCTTGGAGGCGATTGTGGACGAGTTGGAGGCCGGTGAACTCACGCTCGAACAGTCGTTGTCCAAGTACGAGGAGGGCGTCTCGATGGCGAAGGCCTGCCGTCTGCGCCTCGACGAGGCGGAGACGAGGTTGAAGGAACTCTTGGACAACGGCGATGTCGTGGACGCGGAAGGCGTCGAGCGATAGGGCCCAAGATGACTTGCGCGGGGGCCGCCTCCCGGAAGGCTGCAGAAAGACGGTTGTGGGTCCGTCTCCCACTACGTAGTCTTGGAGGCTTGAAGCGTTAGGTGGAAGCCCCCGTCGCAAGATGGTACACGAGTGGCCGGCATGATGTTTATCGGTATGTCAGCGACCCAATCCGGGTTGCAACGTGGTGGTTGCGAGGCGCCGTCACGGTGTCGGAACGGTTTCATTGTGCTGGTCTCACGCGTCGACCCGGCTCTCATCGTTGGGGATGCGGCGTCTTGACGGCGGACACCTTTAAGCTCAAGGATGAGCCTGCCGAACGCATGTCTTCGAAGACCAGCGTCTTCCTGAACGTCATTGACATAGATCGATCCATCCGTTTCTATGAAGGCCTCGGGTTCACGACGGTGAAGAAGCATCCGAGCCGCAATGGGAAGTACACGGCCTATGCGGATCTCGAGCTCGACGGCGCGGAACTCTCCCTCGGCCACATACCGTCAAACGACGAGAGGTCCTTCCGCGAGTGGGTGGCGACCCCGCTCGGGGCCGGCGTCGTCGTTTACTTCTCCGTCCCGGACGCCGAGAAGCATCACCACCTCGCGAAGAAGATCGGGGCGACCATCGAGGCGCCGCTGGAGAAACGGTCGTACGGGACGGCGTTCACCATGAACGATCCCGACGGGTACACCATCACGTTTCTCCAGGAATGAGACCGCATCCGACGGCGTCGTCACTTGGCGCTACGCGGCCGCGTGGTCAGGATGATAGCCCTCGCGAAATCTTCTGCGCTCGCGTAGCGGCCTTGGGGGTCGGGTTCCAAGGCGCGCTTAAGTGTCGCCTGCCATTCTTCTGGAACGTTCCCGTTCGGGGGCACGGCGCCGGATAAGGCTTCCCAAAGGGTGACGGCCGCGGAATAGACGTCGCTACGTGCATCGACGTTCTCCCCCGCGGCCTGCTCCGGGCTCATGTACTTGAGTGTTCCCGGTTGGGTATCGCCGGCGAGGCGGGTCCCCTCGGAGCGGCGGGTGACCGTCCCGAAGTCGAGCAACACCGCATTACCCTCGGGCGTCAGCATCACGTTGTCGGGTTTGACGTCGCGGTGGAAGATCCCGTGCCTGTGGAGGGCGTCGAGTCCGGCGAGAAGATCCGTTCCCAGTCGCGTCGTCTCCGCCGACGTGAGCCGCCCTCGTTTGAACCGCGTCCGCAGCGTCTCCCCCTTCACGTATCCAAGGACGAGGATATGGCCTGACGGCGTCCTCTCAAGCCCCTTGAAGGCGACGAGGTTCGGGTGTTCCACCGTGAGAAGCGTCTCGGCCTCGCGACGGAACCGTTCGAGCGCCTCCGGGTCGCTACGCCATTCGGCGAGTAGCTCCTTCACGACGACGTGCTCGCCGGAGACGCGGTCGAAGGCGGTGAACGTCCGACCGAAGGCACCGGCTCCGAGGAACTGTTGGATCTCGAACCTGCCGAGGAAAGTCGCCCCCTCGATGATGGTGCTCGACTGGCCGCGGTCCGCCGCGGCCCGCTCCATCTCGACCAATGCCCGGATATTCTTCGCTTGTCTCTCGGAGACGCCGAGCCGTAAACGAAGGTCCTCTAGCTCCGCGTCGTCCTTCCCGAGTTCCACATGCGCCCTGTAGATGGTCTGTTTTCTCCACCCGACTTCCGAAGCGCCGGAAGGGGAGCTCCGGTGGAGCGCCGAATACACGGCACCACAGACGGCGACCACCGCGACGCTGCCAAGAAGCGACGTCTCCAATGTGGCACCCTGGATGTCGGAGAGGAGGACGGCGATGAGCGCTACCGCGAGCGCGAGGATGGCCAACTGGAACGCGCCGCCAAGATTCCTTGCCGCCCCTTCCGGCATGTCGAGAAGATCGTATCGCCGTATCGCGGAAGCGAGCACTGGCACGAAGAGGAACCAGCGGCCCGAGTAGAGGAGCGTGAATGCGGCTTCCTGGAACGGGGGCACGAGGAACAATGCCCAGGCACCCATCACGACCACGAGCAACTCGCCGAGCGAGCGCGTCGTCTCCTCGAAGTGCAGCCGGTTGGCCGGCAATACGCGCGATCTCGCGAAGCCCCAAGCAACCAGCGCGACGACCACGAGTCCGCCGATGAGGAACGGGATGGAATTCGCTTCCGGGAGGCGGGCGGTGGTGGCAGGCGTTCCCGAGAAATCCACGGTCAAGAGCGGGATGCGGGGGAGGACGACCACACCGAACGCGACGACGAGAGCGCCAAGACGGTCGCGCTGCAAGGTACGACGCTCCCAGAGGTAGGATGAGACGAGGAGGACGAAGGCCCCGATATAATACGCACCGAGTTCCATGGTGTAGAGCCAACGCCAATCCCACGCCGCCATGTAGGCGGAGGACGGCGGAAGAAGCGCGAAAAGGCCGAGCATCGCCACGGGGAACGCGAATATCGCCGCCGCCTCCTTCGTCTTGTAGCCGCCGGGGCGTAGCGCCAGAGCGAACAGAAGCAGCATCGGCGGGTCGATGAAGACCGGGACCAAGCCTGCGAAGCGGATGAGGTCTGCCGTCGGCTTGTCGAAGAACGGCGTATGGGCCGCGCCGTCGAGAAGGTAGTTCACCCCAACCAATCCCAAGTAGAGACCGAGAGGTGTGCGGCCCGCGCGATCCGGGCTCTTTCTCAACACCATTGCACCGAGGATCACCAGGAAGCCGCCGAGCGCGACGTTCGCAGCGAAACCCAGCCCGGGGATTGCCAAACTCAGATCCCGTCCCGGATCAAGAGGTGGCTCTTGCCCACGGTCAAAAGGTCGCCGTGCGCAATGCCAACCGTCTCGCCCGTGGGGACGGGCTGGAAGTTGACTCGTGTGCCATTCGTCGAGCGTAGGTCCGTGAGCGTCCACCCGTTCGACCCCTTCCGCAGCATCGCATGCCGAGCGCTTGCGAACGCGTCGTAGGCGAGCGAGACGTCGGCCTTCGCGTCGCGGCCGAGGATGAAGCTCACTTTCCCGCCGAGGCCGAACCATCGGCCCGGTGTGTCACCGTGGATAAGGAGGAGCCCGGGCCCGGAGGCGAGTGTCGACGGTTTGCGGGCAACACTAGGCAGCGTCGCCGCGGGCGGAAGGCTTGCGGGGTCGGTCGTGACGGCCAAGGAAAGGATGCTCTCTTTCAAGGCGAAAAGGCCGGCAGGATTGGCACAGTATTCGGTGGCGCGTAAGACGCCTCGCCGCGATTGCCTCGCGAGCACGAGTCCCATCTCCTCGAGCTCGTCGAGGTGCTTTTTCAAGGCCTGTCTCGTCATCCCGAATTCGGTCGCAAGGTCCGGCATGAACGACGGCGTGCCGAGCTTGTGAAGGAGCCCTATCCGGACAGGGTTGGAGAGCGCTTCGAGGGCTCGCGCAAGGTCCTCGTAGCCGGTCGGTCGCGCGGGTCGTGCATCGGCCTCCTGCCCCTGTGGAAAGTCCTGTGCCCGCCCCGCCTCTTCCCCTTGCATCGGGTTCGGATTCCTCCTCTATCTGAAAATGGTTGCGCTTGAACCCTGGTTACAACAAAGCCGCGCCTTAAATGCGAAAAGGTAATGGTGCCCGGCAAGCTGCGCCAAGCGTGGCCGTCTTCACGGACGTCGTCTTCTGGCTCGGCATTTCGGCCGTGGGCCTCTTGCTTCTCAATGAGGGCGCCAAATTCATCACGGATTACGCGACGCTCTTCTCGAAGAAGACCGGGCAATCCATGTTCATCGTCGGGATGTTCCTAGTCTCTGGCTTGTCCGTTCTTCCAGAGATCCTTGTCTCCCTCTTGGCCCTGCGGGACGGAAACAACGATTTGGCGATGGCAAACGCCTTGGTGAGCAACATAGTGACCATCAGTTTCCTCGTGGGCGTTTCGGCGGTGTTGTCGCCCTTGCGTGTGAGTCGCGAGGTGATCTTGCGCGACGCCGTTTTCCTTCTCACATTCACCTTCATCGCGACGGCGTTGCTACTAGACGGCGATCTGACCAGGTTCGACGGCATAGTTCTCCTTGTGATGTTCGTTCCATACGTGGTCAACCTGCTCACCGCCAGGCAGACGGTGCCAGCGGAGGAACTGCGGTTGACGCTTCGCGATATCGAAGTGGAGTTGAAGGTGATGGGCAGGCTCTTTGACCGCCGCATAACGCTACGGGTCGGGCCCCAGTGGTTCGTCGTTGGCCTGGCACTCGCGTTCATAGGCGCGGAGGTCGTGATCCGTGGAGGAGTCACGACCGCGACCCTCCTCGGGATTTCGCCATGGTTCATCGGCGCGACCCTCTTCGCGATCGGTACGAGCCTTCCCGACATGGCCGCCGTGTACCATTCGACCACGCGCGGCCACGCTGACATGGCGCTGGGTCTCGGAATCGGGGCGAACATCTTCAGCATCATCCTCAACCTCGGCCTCATGGGAGTGGTGTATCCGTCGAGTTACGACCTCACGCGGCTCGTGCCGGCGCTGGCATTCATGGTGCTTTCGACGATCCTTCTCGTCTGGTTCATGATAACGGGCGCGAAGGTGTCGAGGCGGGAGGGTACTGTGCTCGTTTCCCTCTTCTTCGTCTACCTCGTCGTCGATTACGTGTATTCAACCTATTTTCCCCACTTCTTTTAAGTGGACGGGCCGGAACTTGACCAAAGGTTAAAGGCGAAGGGCGTCTACTCGCGACGGCTCCGCCAAGATGGTGGCGGTGAAACTCGTGAACCTCCGATGCGGATCCTGGTGTTTGACGGTTATGTCGATGAACCCGCCTGCCTAGGGGTCCCGCCGTACCTCTCTCCACACGCCCGTTACGTGAACGGCGTCGCCAAGGAGCTCGGCCACGATTGCGATTACATCACCATCGACGAATGGCGGCAGCGTAGCCCACGCCGGGAACTCATCGACAAGGCCGACCTCATGGTGATGGTCTCTGGCGCCATGGTGCCGGGGAAGTACCTTCGCGCGACGCCGATGTCGTACCGGGAAGCGACCGACGTTGCTTCGCACTTCCGGGGCGACGTCATCCTCGCCGGCGCGTCGGCGCTTTACGGTTTCGGCCGCGGGGGCGGGAAAGAGACCGTCGGCAAGGAGGTGTTGAAGAGCGTCTTCACCCACGTCGCCCGGTTGGACGCGGACGCGCTACTCTACGATCTTTTGGACTCCGGCCACGCGACGCAACGACGCCGGACGCACGAAGAATGGCGGCGATGGTCGATACTCGGCGCTCCCATCGCAAGGCAGGCGCCCGACTATCCGAACCCGCTCATCGCCGAGATAGACACCTACAAGGGTTGCGTCCGTTACATCAGCGGCGGCTGCTCTTTTTGCATGGAACCGAAGGAAGGCAAGCCCCTCTTTCGCCCGATAATCGACGTCATCGACGAATGCGGGGCGCTCCATGATGCCGGTGTCGTGAACCTGCGCATCGGCGGCCAAGCATGTTTCTTCTCGTATCACTCCGAAGGCGTCGGAAAGACGCAGACGCCGAAGTTGAACCCCGGCGCAATCAGGGAACTCCTCGCTGGCATCCGTGAGCGTTGCCCACGTCTCCAAGTCCTCTGCATCGACAACGTGGACCCCGCCATCATGGCCGCGCATCCGAAGGAGGCGTTCGAGATAGCGAAGGTCGTAGGCGAGTATTGCACCGCCGGGAACATCGCGGCCTTCGGCCTTGAGACCGCGGACCCGGCCGTGAAGGAAGCGAACAATCTGAACGCCAGCGTCGAGGAAGTGATGACCGCCATCCGTATCCTCAACGAGGCCTCGGGAGAGCGTGGTGCCAACGGTATGCCGAAGTTCCTCCCCGGCATCAATTTCCTTGCCGGGCTTGCCGGCGAGACGCCGAAGACCTTCGAATTGAACCTTGGTTTCCTGAAGTCCCTCATGAAAGACGGACTCGTCGTGCGCCGCATCAACATCCGCAAGGTCTTGACGTTCACCGGCGAAGCGGACACGCACGACCGCGAGTACCATGCCTTCAAGGCCCGTGTCCGCGATGAGATCGACCACGAGATGTTGAAGCGCGTCGTCCCGGTCGGGACCGTGCTCAAGGACGTCTTCATGGAGGTGCGCGACGGCGGGTACACGTTCGGCCGGCAGATCGGCACCTATCCACTCCTCGTCGGTCTCGAATACCCCGTCGAGTTGAACCGGTTCACGGACATATTGGTGACCGACCACGGACAGCGGTCCATAACGGGCATCTCGATCCCCGTCGCCGTGAACAAGGCGTCCATACGCGAATTGTCGGCGCTTCCCGGGGTCGGTAAGAAACGCGCGACGCGTCTCGTGGTGAAGCGCCCGTTCGGCTCGCTCCAGGAGATGTACTCGGCGCTCGACGAACCGGAAGCGCTTCGACCCGTGGAGAGATACTTGAGCCTCGATTAGGTGCAGAATGGGAACGATAGACGAGCAAGCGCTTTCAAGGACCGGTGACGACGCCCGACGACCGTCAATCACGATAATCGGCACGGGCCACGTCTTCGATCTCAAGGACCGGCTCACCTACGAGATCAGCATCCGACAGCCGCACCTCGTGGCTCTCGAACTCGACCAGCGTCGTTTCGAAGCGCTCACCTCGAAGAAGGACGAGGTATCGAAGCGCGACGCACCCCTCACGTACCGCCTGCTGGCGGACTTCCAGGAGAGGCTCGCGAAGGGGTTCGGAACGACCGTCGGGGGCGAGATGGTCGCCGCCGCCGAGACCGCGAAAACGATCGGCGCGGCCGTCGCGCTCATCGACGCCGATGCGCAGGTCGTGTTCCAACGCTTGTGGAAGTCGATGGGTTTCATGGAACGCATGCGCCTCTTCTTCTCTATCTTCGCCGGGATATTCACGACGCGAAAACAGGTGGAATCGCAAGTAGAACAACTGGAAGACGATGCCGAGGGTGTCATCGAAGAGGTGGGGAAGGAGTTCCCGACGGTGAAGCGCGTCCTCATCGACGACAGGAACCGTCACATGGCCCACGCGCTACGGAAGCTCTCGATGGAGTACGAACGCATAGTCGCCGTGGTGGGCGACGGCCACGTCGCGGGCCTCAAGGCGGAACTCGAACGCGAGGGATTGACGGCGGACGTGGTGAGGCTTAAGCAGTTGAGACGGCCCGCGGGAGGGACGGTGACGGTGAGCTATTCCGTTGGCGCGAAGAATTGGGAGAAATGACGCCGAATCATGCGAAGCGACGTACAATATAGGGCACTCACCGCAGTTCTTCCAGACTATCCTTCACATCCGTAAGCAGTTCATTCGCCCTCTTCACGTGCTTCAACTTCTCCACCGGCGTCGCCGCTTCCCTTGCCCATTGGAGTAGCGTCGCGACGTCGTCGAGGTTCCTGTTCACGGTCATCGAAAGCGCGTCGTCGAACAGCTTCTCGTGGGGCGAAGGGAGGGTCCTAGGGGGCGGCGCATCGCCGCGGGGCGGCTGCTTGATATCAAGTGTCTGAGCGTCCTTGACGACCTCGAATGCCGGCTCATCGGCTTCGTTTGCCGCGGCCTCTTGACTTTTCAACCTTGCCGCGATCTTCTTGGGGGTCTCGATCATCGTATCGCCCTCAGGTCGTTCTTGTCCTCAAGGTCGAAATCGTCCGGGATGTCGTCGAGACCGAACGCCGCGAGGACGTTCGTCGAGTCGACTGCCCAGTACATGACGCTGTCCTTGTTCGCGCTGTGCCCCTTTTGCGATGCGTCCTCATGGACGACCAGAATCGACGTCGCGATGTTCATAAGGCCCGGAACGCCTCGGGCACGGTGTTTGGTGAAGGCACGTTTGAGAAGGCGGTCCTCGGGGGCTTGCGTGAAAGTGGGCGGGGACCTAGGCTGAGTAAGACGTGATTCACAACAAATCCGAAACCGCGGATGATTGTTTTTCGTGTTCATAGGCCGTCTCACAATCGGTGGTTACAAATGCCTTTCATGCTCGAAGAAATTTGCACATGAGCGGTCTCAGCGTTTCCTCCAATTGAGCTTTTCGAAATCATATCGTGGGCGTCCAGTTCTATTACGAAGTGCCCGGTGATTTGGGATTCCCCCTAAAATCGCGTACCGACTGGCCTTGTGGCGTCCCTAAAGAGTCATGACGCGCGGGCCAGTATGATGATCAATCACGTCGCAACGGGTACGGCGCGGACGGCTCTCCTCATAACGCTCAACGCCACCATTCACTCTTCGAATCGCGCACTGATTCCGTACAATGGTCGAGCCTTTAGGTACCAAAGCCTATATGGCCGCGAACGCATGCCCCACCGCCCTGAATAGCCATGGGCAGGATTTTGAAACTATGAATAACACCTGGATTGGACTGATTATGCTGGCACTCGTGATGGGGTCGTTGCCAACCGCCGCCGCGGAAGGTCAGGTACAAGCGGGACCCTTTGGTTGGTGCTCGGGTTTGGTGGATGCCGCATGTAGTGTCGGGGAAAACTGTCCGGTGGGCGTGTGCGGAAGCAGGCTGTGCCTGGTGTGGTTCAACGAGGAATGTACTGTTTTCATGCCGGACCCTTGGTGAGAATCCGGATAAGGAATTTCGTAAGCTGACCTTTACAACCACGGCCTCAGCATACCAAAGCTCAAGCTGAGGCATGTGCGGATTTGGGCGCATCAAGTGTTCGTGGGGGGCGGTTGGACCCTTCTTCGCGTCCTTCCGGAAAGAGGTTTGGGGCAAAGGCCGGACAGGGCCTCGGAGAGGGCCGTGCCGCTAAATGCCGGAAAACGACTCACGGAAGAAAGTTTGTCGGCCAGTTGTCGTATTCCGACGACGCGCGGGCATCGAGTAACTGAAGCCATGCAACACCAAATGCACGTGCCGATTGACCTGCGGGTCTTGAATAATTGGCGGAATAGACGCATTTCGCCTTGTTTGCTCGCCCGACATGGCATTTCTTTCTGCCCTCGGAGACACCGGTAGGCATGGAGCAATTGATCGACGAAGGGGCAAGAAAAGAGATCAAGGTGGAAAGATCTGCAATGCCCTTGGGTAACAATGAAGACTCAATCGGGGGAATGTGGAGGTCGCAAAATTCCGCAATTGGCGGTGCGGAAAGCGTCGTGTAGAACTACGATGTGTTGGAGTGTAAGCGCCGGCCCAAAAGTGCCCAGAATCGCCATTTGAAAAGTGCCCAGTCCCATATTACGTTTTCCTGTCACCCGGCGCGCCGGGAATCATGATTCCGGCCCGCCTCTTCTGCTTCAATCGGTAGCTGTCTCCCTTG